>DAOQAY010000174.1:0-5285 GCA_035354435.1 bacterium | reverse complement strand
TTTTACCCGGAAACTGGCTCTTGAATTTGCTGTCTGCAAGCTTTGTTCCAAGTCCCGGAGTTTCCTTTGCACTTAAAATAACATAATCTACGAAATCCATCTTTTCATTAAATCCGACCATAATATCAATTCTTCCGCCATATCCTTTTTCAGTAAAAGTCTGAACTGCCGTGCCTACAAGAACACCGTCTTTTTTTGCAGGATAAAATTCAAGTCCAGCCAAACCTTCGACTGTGTATTTTTCACTACTTGGATCATTGTTGAATTCAGGAACGACTTTTTTGATTGCTGTCACTTTCTTCTGTTTCTGCATATCCTCAATAGTCCCTTTTGTCTTGGTATAGGTAAAACCGAGAGCAAAAGCGGCGACTATTGAAATAATTGAGAGTACCAGAACCATATTGAGAAAGGTCGACTCAAGCTTTTTAGCCATAATTGACCTCCTTTCCGAATCTTACCGGTTTGATATATTTGTCAATCAGCGGAACGAAAGCATTCATTATAAGTATTGAATAGCTGCAACCTTCCGGATATCCACCAAAAAGTCTGATCGAACCGCATAGAACGCCCGCTATTACTGCAAAAAGGATCTGCCCTTTTACAGACATCGGACTTGTGACCATGTCTGTCGCCATGAACCACGCACCGAGCATTACGCCGCCGGAAAGTATGTGGAAAAGCGGATCTGCATAATGATTCGGGTCTATCATCCAGAAAACACCTGTGAAAACGAAAAGTGATCCAAGATAAAAAACAGGAATATGCCATGTTATTATCTTCTTATAAAGCATGTAAAGTCCGCCGAGAATGATTGCGAGAGCACTGACTTCACCGATACAGCCGCCGACATTACCTATAAAAAGATTGAAATAGTCAAAACTCTGCGGAGCATTTGCAAATATTTCAGGAACATTTCCTCCGGCCTTGATACCTTCTTTCAAAAGACCCAGCGGAGATGCAGAGGTTGTTCCGTCAACTGTTTTTCCCATAGCCCAGAGCATTGATGTCTTTATAGGAATAGGCCATGTTGTCATATCAACCGGAAAACTTGCAAGCATGAAAGCTCTTCCTGCAAGTGCCGGATTGAACGGGTTCTTTCCCAGACCGCCAAATACCATTTTTGCGATACCGATTGAAAAAATACCGCCGACAACTACTTCCCACAAAGGAATACTGCTCGGAAGGTTGAACGCCAGAAGCATACCTGTTATCGCCGCTGAACCGTCAAAAGCAGTAACTTCACATTTAAGCATGAACTTCTGAATAAAATATTCCACTCCAATACAAGTTATCATCGCAACAGCTGTAACTGCAACTGCCCTGATGCCGAAAAAATAAATTGAAGCCAGAAATGAAGGAAGAAGTGCTATTACAACCCCCCACATCACTCTTTCAACTGTGTATGTCCCTTTTTCATGCGGGGAAAGCGAAACTATATATCTGCTCATTTTTTACTCCTTTCCCATCTGATTCTATTAACATTCGCCTTACCAAGTCTGATAAGATCAAGAAGCGGTCTTGAACTCGGACAGGTGTAACTGCAGCTGCCGCATTCGATACAATCGGTAACAGCAAGCTTTTCAATTTCTTCCCATCTGCTCTTTTCAACAAGCTTTTCCATAAGATACGGTTCCAGTCCCATTGCACATACTGAAACGCATTTTCCACATCTGATGCAGTTTGCGATCCTTTTTCTGCGGGCTTCACTCTTATCAAAGAAAATTATTCCGCTTGTCCCTTTCGTTACAGAAACTTCAGTTGTTGAAACAGCTTTTCCCATCATCGGTCCGCCGTTAACTATCTTTTCGGTCCCTTCCGGAATTCCGCCGACAGCTTCAACAAGCATATCGACCGGAGTGCCTATTCTGACAAGATAATTGGCAGGTTTCGACAGTTTCTTTCCGGTTACAGTGACAACTCTTTCGATCAGAGGTTTGTTCTTTTGTACTGCTTCATAAATTGCAAGAGCCGTTCCGACATTATTTACGACACATCCGACATCGAGAGGAAGTTTGCCTGACGGAACTTCACGGTTGACAACAGATTTGATAAGCTGTTTTTCAGCACCCTGAGGATACTGCACTTTAAGCGGCTGTATCTCTGTTCCCGGGAAATTTGCGGCGACTTTTTCCATTTTTGCTATTGCATCAGGCTTATTCGCTTCGATTCCGACTATCGCTCTGTTAATTTTGAGAGCTTTTTTCATTATCTCGATGCCGACCATGATCTCTTCAGTTCTTTCAAGCATTATACGATGATCCGCAGTAAGATACGGCTCGCACTCGACAGCATTGATAACAAGAGTATCGAGTTTTTTACCTTCCGGCACCATATATTTAACATGTGTCGGGAAACATGCACCGCCCAGACCGACGATACCGCATGATTTGATCCTTTCAACGATCTCGGCAGATTCCAGCTTGATATCCTTGATAAGAGCGCCGGAATGAATTATTGAATCTTCCCACACATCACCTTCGACATCAATTATCACCGCTTTGACCTTGTATCCGGTCGTATCCATCACTGTTTCGACTGCGAACACCTTTCCGCTTACAGATGAGTGAATATTTGCGGAAATGAAAGACTCACCTTTTCCGATCAAAGTTCCGACTTTTACATCATCACCTTTTTTCACAACAGGGTTTGCCGGAGCACCGATATGCTGATTCATCGGAATTGAAACCCTTTTAGGCAGGCTCAGCGCCTCAATAGGGCTGTTTGCCGCCATTTTATTTTCGGGTGGATGAACTCCTCCGATTTTAAAAGTTTTGAGCTTCACAACATTCTCCATTTATTTACTGTTTAACTTCTTCCTTTTTTACTTCCGCAGTTCCATCTTCAACAGGTTTCGGCTTGGGAGCAGGCATTTCAAATGTTGCAGAGATTGCCTTTGTCGGGCAGACTGCAATACATTTTCCACATGCTATACATTTTTTCGGATCAATGTAGGCAAGAAAATTGTCCAGAGTGATAGCTTGAACTTTTTCAGGACATTCTTTCACACATTTTCCACATGCGATACAAGCCGCCTTGCACACTTTCATTGCGACAGCGCCTTTTTCGAGGCTTCTGCAATTCACCCATACCCTGCGGTTCTTTCTGCCCAGAGGTCTGAGTTCTATTATCTTTCTGGGACATGCTTTCACACAAGCTCCGCAACTTACACATTTTGCTTCGATTATTACAGGAAGTCCTGTTTTATCATCCATATACATTGCACCGAATGCACATATTTTCACACAGTCGCCAAGGCCCAGACATCCGTTGGGACAACCCTTTTCACCTGTGTAAACTGCATGAGAAATCGAACATTTTGAAGGCCCGTCAAACTCCGTTTTCTTCGGAGCCTTTTCATGAGTTCCACCACAACGCAGCACAGCAACCATCGGTTCACCAGCTGCGACTTCCATTCCGAGAACCTTTCCAATTTTTTCACTGGTAGCCGATCCGCCCGGAGGACACCCGAGTCCGGCAATACTGCCGGCATCAGCACCTTTGACAAAAGCTTCTGCCATACCACGACAGCCCGGATAACCGCATCCGCCGCAATTTGCACCCGGAAGCAGTTCAGCAACAACATCAATACGAGGATCTTCAACAACATTGAATTTCTTAGCGATAAAGAAAAGAACCATCGCAGAAATGGCGGCCACTGCACCGAGCGAGATTACCGAATAGAGAATAATTCCGTCCACAATTCACCTCACTGGCTGATATTACTAATCTTTCTACAGGTAAACACGAATCTCTTTTTGAAATATTTTTTAAAAACCACTAACAGCAGATAATAAGGAACCAGCACACCAAGTGCCAGAAGTGCTGACAATGACTCTGAAGAAGTAAAATAATAAGTTGTAAACATAACCCCGGCAAGAAGCAGAAAGGGGATAAAAAAAGCAAAAAGAACCGCTTTAAGTCCGAGTGTTTCTTCCATTTCAACAATAACATTATCACCGGCAGAAACCGATTCTGAAGAAACAGCCTCAACAGTCTTTTCAGCCATTTCTGAAGAAGAACATAACCCTTTTGCATGGCATGCAGAACAAGCGCTCTTCACTTCGATCTTTACAAATACAGTATCTCCGTCGACACGGATCACCGTACCGCAGTGTGAAACCTTTGATTGTGTCATTTTTTTCAGCCATCAAAAAATACACACCTATCTACTATTTAGAATCAGGTTTGTCAAATATATTGGCTCATAGGATTTAAAACTTAATGCCTGTATAGATTTTTAATCCAGGACCATTTAACCATGAGAAAAAACCGAGTTTATCATTGATCTCCACTCCGTTTTCCATATCTTCTGTCTTTGAATATACGGAAAACTGAACATCAACAGCAATACCGGCATTAAACTTTGCAATACGACTTCCCACAGAAAATTCATATCCGATACTATGCCCTATATTCAATAATATCACATCAGACAATCCATCATGTGTTAATCCATCCATTTTTCCATTAATTGCGGTAAAAAAAATATTGGCAAAAAAAAGAGAATCCATCTTTTCAGATTTTATAAGATCATACTGTCCGCCAAGACCTGTTTCAAATGTGTTGTGTCCGCCAATTAAAAAATTATCATTGAAAATCGTGCGGGAGTAGCTTGCAAAACATTGAAAATATTTATAGTTAAAAATCACAAGAGATCCAATGGAAATATACCCGTAATATTCTAAATTCATTGATAAATTCCAATCTTTAGATTTTTCAATTAAAATATCTGTTTTTTCTTCAGAATATAAAGTCAGAGTAAGAAAAAATCCCAAAACAATTAAAACCTTAATGTATTTCATTTGTTTCTCCCAAGGGTTTTGTTGTTTTTATAAAAAAGTTAAGCAAGTGTCAAGTTTAAATGTTGCTATTAACAAATCTGATAATCTATTAAAAGATGTCAGATGACCTACATTAACGGTCATGCAATTTAAGATATCTTGAGAATAATATAGTGATATTAAATGGTTGACAATTATAACATTGAATGTTAAATCTGTCTGGGTTCTATTTTACTGCAAATTTATTAGCTTTTTCGAGGCAGACTATTAACATTCTCTGTCCAAAGAAGGAGATCAATAAATGAAAACAAAACTGATTCTTGTTTGTGCTTTGATTTTACTAGTGTTTTCGTGTTCAAGTGCTTCGACAGTAAAAGAAGGTGCAAAGCTCTTCAACCAGCAGAAATATACTGAGGCGATCCAAGTTTTTGAAAAAGTGCTCGAAAAAGATCCCAAAAATGCAAATGCATTATACAACATCGCAATTTCATACATCCAGCTTAA
>DAOQAY010000173.1:0-5302 GCA_035354435.1 bacterium | reverse complement strand
CAAGTTCGTCCTGAATTTTAATAAGATCTATTTTATATTCCGATGCTCTTTTATTTTTCAAAAATCCTCTTGCAACTGCGGGAAAAAGTTCAAGAAGAAGCTCTTCTTTTTCAGTTCCGGCAATAAGTTTTCCGCCATATTCTTTCAATTCATCATTTTTTTCCCTTACATGCTTTGAAGTGTCATACGGTCTCTCTTCTCTGTGTCCTGCTATCTTTTCCCTGAAATCGGGATCGACAGGCCATGGGGTTTTCCCGTAAACGCCTTTAACCAGATTGACAAACTGTACTGAAGTGTTGTTGTAGAATTCTTTTCCGCTTTCCAGATTTATGACACTGCTTACCGCCTGAATGCCGACTATCTGACTTGTAGGAGTTACGAGAGGCGGAACGCCTGCATCAAGCCTGACCAGAGGAACAGTTTTTAAAACTGTCTGAAGCTGATGCCCCAATTTAGCGTTTTGAAGCTGGGAGAGCATATTTGTATACATCCCGCCGGGGATCTGTGCAACACGGACGATCTCATCAGGTTCAGGGAAATTGAAATATTTTTCTATTGCCTGAGTCAGTTCGGTCACAGTCTTTGTGTCATCTATTTTTGCAGCGGCTATTGCATTGTCAAAAAGTTTATCTATTTCTGAAGGAAGCTTGTCATTAGCAGGATCAAAATCAAGCGGGAAAAGTTTATACTGATCAAATGCTGCAAGCTCTTTCCTCATATTGAAAAGCTCATGTCTGATCTCTTTTACAGCAGCCAGATCGACATCTGTTGACAGCCCGAGTTTATCTGCAAATATCTGAACAAGCTCAAATGCCGGAGCGGCTGGACCGCCTGCAAAAGGCATAATTACGCAATCAACTATGTCAACGCCTTTTATGATCGCCATAAGTATGCTTCCGAGTCCATATCCCGGAGTGCAGTGAGTGTGAAGATCAACTGGGATAGTGACATTTTTCTTCAATGCTGAAATAAGTTTTGACGAAGTTTCTGGATCAATAAGACCAGCCATGTCTTTTATGGAGATCATGTCAGCGCCCATTTTTTCAAGCTCAATAGATTTTTTGACAAAATAATCAACTGAAAAAAGATTTGACGGAAGTTTTTTTCCTTTTATAAATGCCCTGACCTTATCTTTAAATGTGAATTTAGGATCAACAGTATAGCAGACACAGCAATCGGCAAGCCCGCCGTTTTCCTTGACATATTTGATTGTTGATTTCATGTTGTCGAGATCGTTCAAAGCATCGAATATTCTCATGATATCAATGCCTGACTTTACTGCATTTCTGTTAAATCCTTCAATAACATCTTCGGGATAAGGATTGTATCCGAAAAGATTTCTGCCTCTTGAAAGGGCTGTCAGTTTACTTGAAGAACCTACACCGGCTTTGATTTTTTCAAGGCGTTCCCATGGATCTTCGTTCAAATAACGCATGATAGAGTCAGGAACGGCCCCACCCCAGACTTCCATTGCATAAAAATGAGCATTCTTGAACATCGGAAGAAGTCTGTCTACCTGCTCCTGATTCATTCTGGTTGCAAATTGGGATTGTTGTCCATCCCGGAGTGTCAAATCTCTGATTAACAGTTTTCTACTCATTTCCGGCCTCACTTATTTTCAAAATATGTTCAAGCAAACCCTTCCACCCCTTACCGGATTGAATATTATCAGGGTTGCCTGAGTATTTCAACATATATTCCTTTTTATTGAAATCGTTAATTAATTCAAGTAATTCGTCTTCATTTCCGGATTGAAAGAAAAGAGCCGGATAATCACGAAAAATGTCTTTGAATAATGGCAGATCGGATGAAATAACAGGTTTTCGACACGCTTTTGCAATCGAGGCAACGCCGCTTCCTGTTACAGAAAGATAAGGCAGAACCATTGCATCACAGGCGGAAATTAGAGTTCTTCCTTCTGAAGAGACAAAATAGCGGTTTAAAACAATAAGCCTGTCAGATTTTTTTTGTAGTTCAGCAATCTTATTCTCAAGATCTTTATCAAAAAATTCACCTGCAATGATTCCGGCAGCATTCTCTGATCTGGAGATCGCATTTACAAAAAGCTCAGCTCCTTTATATTTTCTGACAAAACCGAGAAAAAGAAATACCGTAGCATTTTTATCGATATTAAGCTCACTTCTGGCTTTTTCCTTTGGAATTAAAGGGAGATACTGATTGTAGTCTGGATGATTGAAAATTGAAATTCCGGTTTTTACAATTGAACTTGCTTTTTCTTTTTCCTCTATGGACTGAACGATTATGTGACTGCAAAGTGAAAACGCCATTTTTGAAGCCGCGTAGTTAAGTGTTCTACTTATAAAACTTTTTTCGTGACCGAAAGAATTGTGGGCGATAACAATCTTTTTATATTTTCGTGAAAAAAGCATAAATGGAACAAAAAGGTGAGAGAAAAACCATATCCAGTGAGGTATGATTATTATGTCTGGATGAAAATTGTTAAGTTCTTTCAGCGCCTTGCAAGTTGAGAATGGATTGGCATAATGAAAGATCCGTTCGACATGATACAACGGTTCCAGATCCTTTTCAACGGATGTGTTTCCCGATTTTGAAGGATACAGGAATTCAGGATACTGTTTTTTAAATCCGATAAATTTAAGTTCGTGACCGTTACTGATTATTTCATTAGCAAGAAAATGATTGTACTGAGCAATGCCTCCTTTAAAGGCAATATCAGGTCCTATAAGCGCAATTTTCAAGGACTAATCCTTTTTTTGTGGTGTGAGTGTTTGTTTTCTCTGGAAATATCTGATTTCTTCCAGCATTTTTCTATTTGCAGAGATCAAATCTGAAACGATCCCTATTAAAAATGTCTGAAACCCGGAGATCATAAAAACCGAGGAAAGCACAATGCTTTGAATGTGACCTTCGCCTAATCCGTTAAAATAATATACAATAAATCTTATGCCGAGAAGAAATCCAATTGAAAAAAGAATTCCCCCGACTGCGGCAAAAAATCTGAAAGGACGGTAAAGAATAAATATCCTGCCTATTGTCAGAACAGATCTCCAGATATATCCGGACATGCTTTTGAACAGTCTGCTTTTTCTTGTCGGTGGATTGATCTCAATCGGAACTGAAACGATTTTCACACCTTTATTCTGAGCCTGAATTATAGTTTCAAGAGTGTACGAGTATTTTGAGAAAACGGACATTTTAAGTGCCGCTTCCCTGCTGAACGCTCTGAATCCGCTCGGCGCATCAGGCACATCGGTTCCTGATGCAAATCTCACTACAGCGCTTCCTGTTTTCTGAAGGATTTTTTTTATAAATGAAAAGTGTTCTATTGTTGAAATGGGTCTTGCTCCGATAACCATGTCGGCATTTCCTGATATTATAGGAGCAATAAGATCTTTAATACATTTTCCGCAATACTGATTGTCTGCATCAGTATTGACTATTATGTCAGCACCCATTTTTAAGGCTTCTCTTATCCCTGTCGAGAATGCTGCGGCAAGTCCGGAATTCGATGAATGTTTTACCACACGAGCTTTACAGCCTGAAGCCACTTCACAGGTTCTATCCGTGCAGCCGTCATCTATTACAAGTATACAAACCTCAGATATCCCTTCAAATGAAGAAGGAATATCCGCAATAGTTTTCGCAAGAGTGCTTTCTTCGTTAAAGCACGGGATCTGAATAACAAGTTTCATGGAGACTCCCTACAATATTCTTAGAAACAGAAACACAAAAGAGTATAGGAAAGAGTTGACTAATGGCAAGTTTTGATTGTGTCTGAATGATTAAAAAATATATTGACCTTTTGGCGGCGATAGTGTATAAATTATGGTTCGTTTCGGTTTTTATTTGGTCACAAATAGGAGGAAATTATGAAGAAGTTTTTTGCGGTTTTTATTTTAGTTTTTGTTGCGTCTATTCTTGTTTCCGGCTGTGGCAGTTCAGAAGAGAAGAAAAACACAGGCAGTGCTGTTAAGAATGAACTTGAAGGTGCTCCGGACTGGGTTATGGGAAATGAAAACACTTCAAAACAGATCTGCGGTGTGGGCAGTGCTGCAGGAACAAGAAATGCATCACTTGCAAGAACAGCTGCAATGGGTAGAGGCAGAACAGAAATAGCCAGAACTCTTCAGGTTCAGGTAAAATCAATGCTTAAGGATTATCAGTCGACAACAACCGGTGGCGAAGCTTTCGGTCAGGCTGCTAATGATGAACAGCATATTGAAGATGTGTCAAAGCAGATCACAGATACAACCCTTACCGGTTCAGAACTTAGAAAGACATGGATTTCAAATCCGGGAACTCTCTATGTTCTTATGTGTATCGACCTTCAGAAATTCAAAGATGCTCTTAGCAATATGACACAGCTTAACGAACAGGTTAGAGCTGCTGTTGTTGAAAGAGCTGACAAGGCTTTCGAAGCACTTGACAAAGAAACAGCAAAATAATCTGAGTTCATAACAGATCTTAATTGAGGGCGGTTTTTCCGCCCTCTTTTTTTTATGCTTCGGCTTTACAAATAATTCTGTATATATATAATTGCTTTGTGTTGTTACTTAAATCGGAGAAATAAAGTATGAAATTCCTGAACTTTTTATCTGTAATCGTTCTATCTTTGATCTGCCTGACCATAGCTTCGTGTATTCAGGAAGATGCCGATGAGTGTGTCAATGCGCTTGACTGTGTGAACGGTTTTATTTGCCTGGATGGGGTTTGTGTTGACCCCAATTCAAGTACGGGAGACAGTGATAAAACTCTCGTTGATAATGATACTGCCGTGCTGCTTGACAATGATATTGCAGATACTGAAAATGATGATGACCAGCTGTTCGATTTTGACAATAATGAGAATGATATGGATCAGACAACTATTCCAGATGATGAAGTAGATGAAGTACCTGATCCTGATACTGTTGTTGAATGCGAACCGGGATATCATCTTGAAGCTGAAGGAGATGATGAAAACGGTGACGGAAATCGCGGGTGTGTGAAAAATGTGACATGTATTTCAGAACCATGCAACGGAGGACAGTGTACTGAGCTTGAATTCACCGTTACCTGCAAATGTACAACAGGTTATTTGAAAAGCACTGTGGATGATAAGTGCAAACCCGATTGTGATAATGGAACATATAACTGCACAGGCTCAAAAGTTTGCGGCGTAGATCCAGTAAAGAATGAAGCCGGATGCTTGTGCGCTCAATATTATTCGGGAACAGATTGCACGATTTGTGATGCAACAC
Organism: bacterium; assembly: GCA_035354435.1. Lineage (GTDB taxonomy): Bacteria > UBP6 > UBA1177 > UBA1177 > UBA1177 > JAKLDO01. The sequence continues at coordinate 80 of DAOQAY010000173.1, read as the reverse complement.
ATTTTTGCAGTTCACACGGAACATGCAGCGCTCCGAGCGGTGCTCCGATATGCTCCTGTACCGGAAACTGGACAGGAAAT
>DAOQAY010000172.1:0-5314 GCA_035354435.1 bacterium | reverse complement strand
TCTTGTCTTGTCTTGTCTTGTCTTGTCTTGTCTTGTCTTGTCTTGTCTTGTCTTGAAAGAATCATCACGCTAAAACGATGAAAGCAAGTTTCCTGTGATTTTTTACTCATCTTTATGTTCCACGGAAATTCATTTCAGGTTGTATTAATTTTTCGACAGGGTGTCAAGAAAAAAGTTGCCGTTTTTTTGATTTAAAGCTCTAAACTTTTCCCAGCTGTCCGCAGGCGGCAAGGTCTTCTCCGCCACGGGATTTTCTAATAAGTGCTGTGACATTTTTTGAGATAAGTATTTCCTGGAACTTTAAGATATCCTCAATAGGTGTCGGTTCAAAAAGAGCGCCGTCGAATGAATTGAATGCGATGAGATTCACTTTTGCATTCAGTCTGTTAGCAATTTTCGCAAGTGCTTTTGCATCCTTCGGAGAATCATTGAAACTTTTGAGCATGATATATTCGAGCATAACCCGTTTTCTCTGATATCCGGGATATTTATCAACTGCTTCAAGCAATTGTTCAAGCGGATATTTTTTGTTTATATCCATGATTTTACTGCGTTTTTCATCTGAAACGGCATGAAGAGAAAGAGCAAAATTAACTCCGGTTCTCTCTCCAAGTTCAACAATTCTGTCAGCAATACCTGCTGTCGAAACAGTAATGCGGCGGTTGGAAAAATTGAGCATCGTGTCTTCTTTGAGTATCTCGATCGAATTAACTGTGTTTTCAAAATTAAGAAGCGGTTCGCCCATTCCCATATAAACGATATTGTTCAAGCGTTCTCCTGTCTTTTCAAGCAGTTGCTCCGCTCTTATCACCTGTCCTGTAATTTCCCTAACTGTAAGATTTCTTTTAAAACCGAGCGTTCCTGTACGACAGAAAGCACATTTAAGCGGACAACCTGCCTGAGTAGATATGCAGAGAGTATTCCGTGTTTCTTCAGGGATTATGACAGACTCGATAACTGCTCCGTCATCAAGTGTAAATGTAAGCTTTTTTGTGCCATCTTCAGATTCATGAACAACCGGTTCTAAGATAGGAGTTATTGAAAATATTGAAGAAAGCGCCGCTCTGTCATCTTTTGAAAGGTCGCTCATATCAAGAAATGAATAAACCGATTTGTGATAAACCCATTTGATTATCTGACGGGCACGGAATTTAGGATAACCTGTTGATACCACTGCATTTTCAAATTCAGTTTTTGTCAGATTGAGGATTTCCAAACTTAATTCCTCAAAGTTTGACGAAAGGATTTCTCGTTCTTTCCCATGCAATAGTGGTCGTTCCTTCGTGACCGGGATAGACAACAGTCTTACCGGGAAGAACATACAGTTTTTCCCTGATATTTCTTATGAGATCAATAGCATCCCCGCCAGGCAGATCGGTCCGGCCCACACTTGATTTGAAAAGTGTGTCACCGGAAAACAGGAGATCGTTAATATAAAAACATACACCGCCCGGAGTGTGTCCCGGAGTGTGAATAACTTTGATAATTGAATCACCGAACTTCAGTTCCATTCCATCTTTTAGTTCGAGCTGAACCTGACCGGAATATACAAAATCAAGTCCGAAACCAAGTGAAAAATTCTTTTCCGGACTGTAAAGATAATCCTTTTCAATTGAATGCACTCCTACTAACGCATCCGGAAATGCTTTTGCAGCAGCACTGAGAGCACCGATATGATCATAATGGGTATGAGTAAGCAGAATATATCTGACATTGAAGTCTTTTGCATATTCGATTATTACACTGGAATCTCCACCAGGATCAATTATAAAAGCTTCATCATTTTCCGAAACAATATAACAGTTTGTGCCGATCGGAGCAACCTGAAGTACTTTTATTTCCATTATTTTACAGTCACATCGTCAAGATAGATGCCTTCCAGATTATCACTTGCATCGCTTATGAAGCGGAATCCTATCTGAACTGTCTTACCTTTATAGGCTGAAAGATCACCTGTGAATTTATAATAATCTGTTCCAAGAGGTTTTGTCACTTTGGTTTTTAAATTGTCAAGAGCATCGAGAGGCGACGGAGTTCCGGCTGAAAGTACTATTCCAGTAAGTATCGGCCATCCGGCATCAGTTTCTTTTTTAACAAGCACTTCCATATAATCAAAAGGACTGTACCCGTTACCTTCAACCTTAACCCATGCCATAAACTCGATCTTTGGTGTGCCAGATGTGGGAATTGCAACCGGTGTATTGAAAACAAGAAGAGAATTGCTGTTATCAGCATAATTTCCGGAAAGACTTGTCGCTGCAACATTTGTTCCGCTTACCGCAGCGGCAGGACCGTTTGTAGGAACACCGATCTCCCATACACCGTCTTTTGACCAGTTCGTTCCGCCATCTTCGAAATCTTCAGATACGAGTGTAGTTCCTGTATTGCCGGTGTCACCGGTATCTCCTGTGTCACCCGTATTTCCAGTATCTCCTGTATTTCCTGTGTCGCCAGTATCCCCGGTGTTTCCGGTATTTCCAGTATCCCCTGTGTTACCGGTATTTCCAGTGTCACCGGTATTTCCTGTGTCGCCAGTATCCCCGCCATCAGCAGAACATTCGTTGGTGGACAGATTACAATAGGGTTCCGTAACATTGCAGTCGACATTATAGAGACACTCGACACATTGATGTGTATCAAGTTTGCATTTAGTTTTAGTTGCATCTTTCGTGCAGTCTTCGTTGGAATCACAAAGCAGTCCTTCAGCTTCAGCCTTTGTGATACAGAATCCTTCAGCAACATTGCACACCCAGTTGATAGGACATTCTGATTCCTTCTGACACAAAGATCTATTTGTGCAATAATATGTCAGAACACCGCCTGTGGTATCAGGATTATCAAGATCGCAATACTGATTTCTGGCACAGTCAAGGTTTGTATTACATGGAGTTTTTGTATCTTCAACAGACTCATCATTACAGGCATAAAAAACCACAATCAGCAGCAATGATATTGATATAAACAACATTTTTTCTTTCATTCCGACCTCACAGATAAATGATGCACTCAAACCGCTTGCATTTTAATTATATCTACTAATTTTTCAATATATTTCTTTAGTTCAGTATATTATTTTCTTGGAAGTTACCAACTTTTCCCTATAATTCTCCTAAGCTATGTAGCTGGAGAATGAAATGACCGTACAAAAGATCAAAACAGCCGGAGACCCGGTACTCAAAAAGAAAGCCCGTATCGTGACTGAAATCAATGAAAAGATAAAAAAACTGGCAATTGATATGGCAGATACCATGAAAATGGCCGGAGGACTTGGAATTGCAGCTCCTCAGGTAGGTGTATCACTTCGGCTTATAGTAATAGATTTCGGATATCTCGATTTTGAAAAAGCCGAATCTGCAGGTGAAAAACCCAAAGAAGCTGAATTCAGACCTGTTGCCATTATCAATGCTGAAATACTTGAAAAAAACGGTTTGTCATCTGTTTCTGAAGGATGTCTCAGCGTTCCGGGATACAGAGCGGCAGTTGACAGGGCAGAAAAAATAAAGGTTAAATTTACAGATATTGAAGGACAGGAAAAAATTATTGAAGCTGAAGGGCTGACAGCCATTGCTTTTCAGCACGAGATAGATCATACTGACGGAATTCTTTTTATCGACAGGATCAGTAACCTTAAGAGAAGCATCGCCATCAAAAAAGTTAAGAAATTTCTTGAGGATATAGAAGAAGATGAAGACAAAGTTGAAATTACTCTTTATGGGAAGTCCTGATATTTCAGTGCCTTTTCTTGACTTTGCACATTCCGGAAGCTCAGAAATGATGGTTTTCACTCAGAAGGATAAAATAAGAAAAAGAGGTAAGAATCTTGAACCGACACCAGTTAAAAAAAGAGCTCTCGAACTTGGTATCGCAGTTCACACTCTCTCCGCAAAAACGCCAGAAGCAATTGATATAATTAGAGAATTTGCTCCAGACATAATTCTTGTTGTAGCTTTCGGACAGATACTGCCTTTGGAACTTTTAAGAATCCCGAAACTTTATCCGTTGAATGTTCATTTTTCACTGCTGCCGCAGTACCGCGGATCGACACCTGTCAACACAGCACTTCTTAACAACGATCTTTATACAGGCACAACTATAATGGTAATGGATGAAGGTCTTGACACTGGTGATATCCTGTTTGCTGACAAATGCGACATCGACTCTGAAGACAACTCTTCGGTATTATTTGAAAAACTGATAAAACTTTCTATCGGACTGCTTGAAAAAAACTGGGAATCAATTTCTACAGGAACTGTTATCAGAACTCCCCAGCAGGGAACATTTTCTTCAACAAAGCTCATTAAAAAAAATGACCTTATTATTAATTTTAACGACGATGCTTCGAAAATACACAACAAAATCAGGGCTTTTAATCAGCTTCCAGGGATAAGAACTATTTTCAGAAATAACCCGCTGTTCATCGAAAAAAGTGCTGTTTCTGAGCAGAATCAGGGAGATCCCGGTAAAATAATTGAAGTGGGAAAGGATTTTTTCACCGTGTCCTGCGGTAACGAAGCAATAAAGATACTGCAAGTTAAACCTGCCGGTAAAAGATCAATGAAAGCCGGAGAATTTATCAACGGTTATAAACCCTTAACCGGAGAGGTACTCGGGTGAGCTATAGCAAGACAAGGGATCCTAAACTTGCATCTGCGGCGCTGACAAGAAAAGTTCTTGAACAGTCGATATTTATCAACGAACTGCTCAATGACTCTCTTTCCGCTTTCGAATATGGACAGAGAAGGCTTATGACCGAACTTGTTTACGGAACTATCAGGAATTTGAAGCATCTGGATTTCTGGATATCACATGTGTTCAAAAAACCGCTAAAAAGGATTGACCCGGAACTACTGTCAATGATCAGAATATCTCTTTATCAGATACTTTTCATGTCAAACAGAGAAGCTCACTCAATAGTTAACGAATCTACCGAACTTATCAAACAGAGCAGTAATGAAAAAGCGGCCGGATTTGTAAACTTCATTTTAAGAGAGATTTTAAGAAACAAGCCTGACAAAGATAATATGCTGAAAATACTGGGCAATAATCAGGACAAATTCCTTCAGACCTACTACTCTTTTCCAGAATGGCTTTACAAAAGGATATCTGAAGTGCTTCCGGAAGAACCGGTTGAAACATATTTAAAAATACTGAATATGCCTCTTGGAATAACATTAAGAACAGAAGGTGATGATGATCACCGTGCAGAGCTGATAAAAACTCTTATTTCAAAAGGAGCGGAAGCAGTTCCGGCAAAGGACTGCAAATATGGCGTATACACTAGTAAAGCTGTCAATTTTGATATGGTCAAAGATTT
>DAOQAY010000171.1:4683-5412 GCA_035354435.1 bacterium | reverse complement strand
AGGTGGGAGGAAGGCTCGTTCCCGAGAATCAGCTCTATCAGAGGAACTGCATGGGAAAATACAAGAAGCAAACTTCAGAAGGAAATAGAAAAAGTTGCGACTCAGATACTTGAACTTTATGCGGCAAGAAGCGTTGAAAAGACAGAATCCATGAAAACTGATACTGCGATGTACCGCGAATTTTCTTCACAATTCCAATATAAAGAAACAAAAGATCAGGCGGCATCGATCATTGAACTTGAAAAAGATCTCGCTTCAACTGAAATAACTGACAGACTTCTTTGCGGCGATGTCGGGTTTGGAAAGACCGAAGTTGCCATGAGAGGCTGTATGATCGCTGTCTCGAACGGAAAACAGGCGGCAATACTTGCTCCGACGACAGTTCTTGCTTTCCAGCACTTTAAAACACTTGAGGAACGGTTCTCGAAAACGCCGGTTAAGATCGAAATGCTTTCAAGATTTTACAGTGCGGCAAAGCAGAAAGAAGTGCTGAAAGACCTCAAGGAAAGTAAAATAGATATTATTGTAGGAACTCACAGACTTCTTTCAAAAGATGTTGAATTTACCGATCTCGGATTTCTTGTGGTTGATGAAGAGCACCGTTTCGGCGTGGCGCATAAAGAGCGGATAAAGGAAATAAAAAAAGGAGTTGCAACTCTCAGCATGACGGCGACCCCTATTCCGAGAACGCTTCAGATGTCACTTCTGGGGATCAGAAATGTATCTTTC
>DAOQAY010000171.1:1828-4673 GCA_035354435.1 bacterium | reverse complement strand
AGCACTGCAAGGAACATACGATCAAGTCCGATAGATGTTTCAACAACATAAGGAATGTATCTTTCATTAAAACACCTCCCGGTGACAGGAAAAGCATCAGGACGCATGTACTTGAATACAGTGATGAAATTATCAGAGATGCCATTAATTCCGAACTTTCAAGAGACGGTCAGATATATTTTGTCCATAACAGGATAGCATCTCTGGAAGACATAAAAATGAAACTCCAGAATCTTATTCCGGGAATCAGGATTGCCATTGCTCACGGGCAGATGGATGAAAAACAGCTTGAAAAAGTAATGGTCGATTTTGTTGACAGGAAACATGATATTCTCCTTTCAACATCCTTAATTGAATCCGGAATTGATATTCCGATGGTGAACACGATCATCATCAACAGAGCGGATATTTTCGGGCTTGCACAGCTTTATCAGCTCAGAGGCCGTGTCGGGAGATGGAACCGTGAGGCGAAAGCTTTCCTTTTTGTTCCCAATCTTTCAACGATAAGCCAGGATTCATATTCCAGACTTGCGGTCATCAAACGGTTCGATCATCTCGGATCAGGATATGATGTTGCAATGGAAGATCTGAACATCCGCGGCGGCGGGAACATTCTGGGGTTCAGTCAGTCGGGCAAGCTTAAAGGTGTAGGATATGATATGTATCTGGAAATGCTGAGGAAAAGGATAGAGGAATTGAAAACAGGTGTTCCGCATAACGACAACGAATTTGATATTTCGACAGACCTTTTTGCAAGCATTCCGGAAGATTACATTCCAGATACCGAAATGAGAATAGGTTTTTACAGAAAGATCGCCGACATCAAAAAACAGTATGACCTTGACTGGATAAAAGACACTCTGACAGAAATGTTTGGAAAGATACCTGTGGAAACTGACAATCTTCTCACACTTGCCTCGATAAAAATATCGGCGATAGAAGCCGGCGCAAGTGCAATATCAGTCAGCAGAAACGAGTTCTCGCTCAGCCTTTCATCCTCATCAGTCCCCAACGACATGGAAAAACTCTTCAAACTACTCGAAAAATATAAAGGCTCATTCTCAGGATCACACTCAATAAAATTCCCAATCAAAGAAGTAGCTGAAATCAGTCAGATAATCGAAGACCTGAAGAAGACTTTGTAATTAAAAAATCCTTCTATTTCCCCCACAAGGTATAAATTGTCAATATCCCCTACAGGGTATTTTTTGAGAGAAAATCTAAAGCCGAAAAAGATTTTATAAATTATTAATTAAGGATTGGATTTACATCTTCCGGTGCTTTCATCACAACCCCATTGACATTGCTCATCTAATTTAAATTTACTTCCAGAACAAATATAGGAATAAAGCTTAAGAGTGGTGCTATTTAAATCATACAAACATTTTAAAGTGCCATTATTATAGCAAGTAATTGATCCGTTTGTGTCTGTTCCTTTACACTGGGCACTGTCACATGGGTTTTCTGTGGGTTCTAAATAGGAATCATCAGAATCTTCGACTTCACATCCTGCTGACAATGAAATAATCATAAATAATAATGCAAAAATTAAACCGTTTTTCATATTACTTATTTACTCCTAAATACAAAAATCTTCCTTACAAATTTCCCACTCTCTTCCAGATTTATCTTTGCCTTCTAAATTTAATAAAGAGTCCTCTATGCAGGATTTATCAACTTCAGTTCCACATAATAGCACAGAATCTATCTTTACAACTGCAACCTTTTCTTGGCTGAAAAAAATCATTGCATAAACAGTCGATGAGTCATAACCAGATTTGAGAGTTGCTTGAAATATTTCAAATCCGGTTAAAAAAACGACATCAAGATTATAGTATTTAGACCATCTAGATTCTGTTTTATATTTGACACTACAGGTATGAGTATATTTTGCATACAAGCCTGTTGTAAAAAACAAGCAAAGCATTAAAACTATTGTCTTTTTCATTAAAGCTCCAAATTTTAGAACTATTTTCTACTCAGTTGTGCATTCTGCGGAATCATCGAAGTGGTCGGCAGGATAGAAATCGGCACAGAAGACATCGCAGTTACCGTCGCCTACCCAGCCGCAGGGATCACTTGCCGCACAGGTGCAGTTTGACGGATAGCCGCCGTCACACACTTCTGCAACTTTTGCTGTATCGGCACAGTTATATTCACAGACACATCCTGAGCCTTTATCATTGCTCTTGCAAGTTCCTGAAACTGCTGCATTTTCGGTCAGGCAGAAATCATTGCAATCTGTCGGTTTCAAAAGACCTGTTTCAGTGTCGCACATGCAGAGGTTTGTTTCATCACTGCAAGCCCTGTGTTCGGCAGTATCGCACAATCCTTCACAAGGACCAGTCGTTCCGGTGATATAATCTATTGAGAACATACCATAGACATTCGGTGCAGAACTGTCGATCATGAGATAAAGCATCACATCGGTTTCAGTGCTGTAATCTATCACTCCGCCGCCTTTAAGACATGTTGCAAGATCGGTGGAAGCTACCAGATATATTGCTGAAGCGAAAGTGCTGTTTATCACAAAATGCATATATTCGCCTGCTTTCAGATCTATCGAATAGACCACATCAACTCCGTCAAGATCGGCTTTGTCGCAAACGCCGAGTGTCGGTGCATAGTCATTTTCCGCTGAAACTGTAGCACCGCTCACACTTCCCTTGCCTTTTAACGGAATTGCACCGGCGATCTTATCATTTTCCGGAGGTGTTGCAGGTGAAATGTCTATCTGGATGTTAAAATCATAATCAAAAGGAAGCATCGGCGTATCGAGCACAACTACATATGTCTCCTCACCATCAGTCGTATTGACCCATACAACTTCCTCTGGCTCACCCCA
>DAOQAY010000171.1:0-1728 GCA_035354435.1 bacterium | reverse complement strand
GCTTTGTATTCAAGAAGCTCTGAGAAATAATATCCGCCGCCGTCGATATCGTCATTTTCCCATTCTCCTATAATATTTCCTGAACTGTCGAAAAATCTCATATAGGTATCAGCACCGTTTTCGCAGAAAGGATGGGTCCTGACATTGAGATATTGATCTTTTTTAACAGAAACTTTAAAAATGTCGCGCTCTTTGTCGTTGCCGTTATGGTTGAAATATGCCGCAGTATAGCCTGATGCTGAAATTACCGTGGCATCAGCGATCTCATTATTGGGTTCTACTTCTTTTTTATATCCTGTCTGGTTCATTATGCAGTTTCCGCTCGTACACTTCAGACTGTCACAGCCGCAGTCACTGTTTTCCGAGCAGGTTCCTTCCTGACATACACCTTCTTCACAGATCCCGCTTTTACATTCAGCGTCCTCTCTGCATGCCCAGTCGTTCTCAAGGATTCCTTTTATGCAGATATCGTTCTGACTACATGCTGTACCGCCGGCGGAACATGTCCCCGAAATAGGAGAACATACTTTAAAATCGCCGCTTGCGAAGTAGCATTTCGTCCCTTCAGGACATATTGTAGGATCATCTGTACAATCCTCAACACAGTATTTGTTCCCGTCATAATCTGTTACACACTGGCCCAGATCATAGAACACATTCTGACATTCAACATTTGTCGTACACGGCTTGCATGTTTTCTGAGCGCCTGTCGGAGTAACTTTTTCATAACCGGCGCATTGAGTTGATGTCGAGCATTCAGAAGTACAGAAACCCTCTTTGCAGGTTGTGTTCTTTTCACAGTCATCATCGAAACGGCACAATCCGTAAGTAAATGACCTGCCGGGATATGCATGTCGGCAATATCCTTCAGCACATCCGCCAATATCAAAACATTCGGCATCTGTCGTACACTCTGAACTGCAGTAATACATCTGAAACAAATTATCAGGATAACATGTATTTTCACATTCGTAACAGAAAGACGGAATATATCCGTCGGGCTTAGTCCCCATCTGATATGCCGGAACACAGAGTTTAATTTCTTCAGTATAGGCATAACATGTTCCGTCAGGGCAGTCGCCATCTTTTTCACAAGCCTTTGTGCACATCAGAAGATCTTGCTGACACTCAAGGCCTGTAGTACATTCCCAGTTGAAAGCACAGGTTTGACCATATTCAGAATGACCCGGCATGAATAAAGGTGCACACGCCATAACAGGAGGTTCAGCGGTCTTTTCACCGATCTGGACACAATCTCCGGCAGCACAGGACTCAGTTTCACAATGGGTTGCACAGTATTTTCCCATCGGAAATTCGACACAGGTTCCGCTTACACACTGATAATCAAATGAACAGGCGAATCCGTCCATTATATTAAGTCTGGCAGAATCGACACAGGTCTCGACACCTGCCTGATAGACATCCGCCATACATTCATATCCTCCTGGACATGGGGAAAGGATAGATCCGCAGGACGCAGTACAGTAATTTTCATAGCATGCACCGCTTGAACAGTCCATTCCGGACTGACAGTTGCCGCCTGTTTTGCCTGAACCGTCAGGTGCACAGTAGTATTTGTATTTGAATTCCAGTTCATCACCGTTATCGTTACATGATCCGCAGCTTCCGCATGCAAGAAGGTCCTTACCGCCGCCGCTTGACCTTTCACAGTCTTTTGTACAGAACTTCGTTTCACCGTATGCAAGACACAGTCCGCCTTCACAGTCC
>DAOQAY010000170.1:4085-5493 GCA_035354435.1 bacterium | reverse complement strand
GCTTCCTTGGCAGTCATATTTTCATTTTTCATCAAAGAATCCAATATCTTGGATGAGATATATGTCGGCACATCATTAATCATTTTTTTATCAATTATGTTTTTAGGGGAATAACTATATACATATGATTTTTCTTTCACCGAAAGTTTTTCAAAAGAGATCTCCGCAGGCATATAAATAATTTTTGGTCTGACTTTCAAATCTATTCTTGTTAGCAAATCGTTAAAAAAATGAGACTCCGATGAAAAACTGAAGTCATTTATAACATCAGTTTCAAATAAAGGATTATTTTTTGATGCTTTTACAATTTTCTTTTCGTATAAATTGTTCAAGTTTAGAACTACTCTGCTGTACTGGTGAGTTACAGCGGTCATAATATCAAAGATGGTTTCAAGGATTGTGGTTTTTCCATTTCCGTTGTTTCCGGCGAAAACGATTGTGTTGAGAACTTTACCATTGGAATCTTTGAAACTGACTTCCTGATTTCCAAAAAATGGATGACTATAAAGCATTAACTTTTCAATTTTCATTTATTTATCTCCCTAAAAACACCAAACAAGTTGAAATCATTGTGCTGTTTTTCATAAAGCAGTCAAATTTATAATTTCTCACCTTTCATAAACCTTTGATATTTCTTTATAGAATTCTTCGATAGTGCAGTTTTCGATGTGGATACGGGCGGTTTTTACGAGTTCGAGGTAAAAATGGAGATTGTGTATAGAATTGAGTATCGGAGATAAATATTCACCTGCTTTGTAAAGATGACGCAGATATGACCGGCTGAAATTACGGCATGTATAGCAGTCGCATTTCTCATCTATCGACTTTGTATCTCTTTGAAATTCCTCTCTTTTTATGTTGAGTGTCCCCGACCAGGTAAAAAGTTGCCCATTTCTTGCATTTCTTGTCGGCATGACACAGTCGAACATGTCGATACCTTCCATTATCGCTTTAACAATGTCTCTCGGAGTACCGACACCCATCAGATATCTCGGCTTATTTTCGGGCATCAGATAAGCAACTTCCTCAATGATCTTATACATATCATCCTTTTCTTCACCAACGCTCAGACCGCCTATTGCAAATCCGTCGAAAGGAAGTGTAGAAATATCTTCAAGATGTTTTTTCCTTAAAAATATATCAACTCCACCCTGAAAAATACCGAAAAGTGCCGCATCGGTCTTCTTTGCATCAAGACACCTTTTCGCCCATCGGGTCGTTCGATCCATAGAATCAATCATATAATCACGGGTACAAGGCAGCGATGGACACTCATCAAAAGCCATCATTATGTCACTTCCGAGAGCTTCCTGTATCTCAATCGATATTTCAGGCGAAATAAACCGTTTGGAGCCGTCAAGATGACTTGCGAAGTACACACCTTCTTCTTTGATCTTCCGCAAAGGTC
>DAOQAY010000170.1:0-3985 GCA_035354435.1 bacterium | reverse complement strand
CCGTCAAGATGACTTGCGAAGTACACACCTTCTTCTTTGATCTTCCGCAAAGGTCCGAGACTGAAGACCTGAAATCCGCCTGAATCTGTGAGGATGGGCCTATTCCAGTTCATCATTTTGTGAAGCGACCCGAAAGTTTCTTTGATCAGATCGTGACCCGGACGGAGAAAAAGATGGTAGGTATTTCCAAGAATTATCTGTGCTCCGAGCTCTTCAAGCTGATCAGGAAGAACCGCTTTAACTGTTCCCTGCGTGCCTACCGGCATGAAGATCGGAGTTTTTATCTCACCATGAGGCGTAGCGATTATGCCAGTTCTAGCCTTGTTGTGTGTTTTTTCGATTTTAAAAGAGATCATTTTAACCCTGAACAGATTTAAGAGAATCGAGTTTTTCGCGATATGCCGCTTTCGGAGCCTCGTTATAAAGAGCTTCGTAAAGCTTCAAAGCTTTTTCGGAATAGATCAATTCACCCGTTAAATAATAAAGATTGTAATTAAGTTCGGCTATATCTTCGTCCTTTTTACTGCTTTCGAACATTTTCAGCATCATCTCAACAGCCAGCTCGCGGTCGTCTTTCGAAATTATCTTCCATTTCAGGAGCATACTCCGGAAGTGGAAATCGAGCCTGTTGACTTCGGAACTCATTTTCAGCGCTTTCTCAGCAAGTACCAGTGATTCGTCAAATCTTTTCATTTCATAAAAAAGCGACGCTTTTTCGTAATAATATTCGCACAGTATAGTTTGAACATTAAGTTCTTCACCAATTGCAATAGCCTTGTCATAGTAGCTTAAAGCCTGCTCAAAATCTCTGTTCTTTCTATTAATATTACCAAGCATGTTATAAGCAATCGAAATGTGCCTTTTTATTCCAAGTTCAGTTGCAATATCCAACTGCTCCTTGAACAGTTTTTCAGCTTCATCATATTCACCGAGCCAGAATTTAAGCTCACCGAGGTTGTTCGAAGTGTAGCATATATACTGCCTGATACTGATCTTTCGGTATGTATCAAGTGCTTTCTGGTAGAAATGTGCGGCATTTTTAAAATCGTTAAGATGCGAATAGACCAGCCCGAGATTGTTCTCTGCAACGGCAATATCCAGAATATTGCAGGTCTCTTTTGATATTGCAAGCTGATTGCAGTAATAATCAAGCGCCGTCTTATAGTCACTTCGGTAATATGAAACACCGCCAAGATATCTGTAAGACAGGGCTTTAGCAGTTTTGTCACCGATGATCTCTGCAAGCTCAAGCCTTTTCGTAAAATGCTCTATTGCATCATCAAGCTCGCCTTTATAATAATGTATCAGCCCTCTGTATCCTTCGACATCGCCCTCACCCTTGATTTCATCAAGTTTTCTATATAGCTCTACAGCTCTGTCAAGAAGCGGCTGGGCTTCGTCATATCTTCCTTTTTCAAGAAGCATGTAGGCTAGCTCTTTCATACTCGCGGCAAAAAAAAGTTCGTTCCCGGTGTTTTCAGCACGCATAAGACTTTCCCTGAATATCTTTTCAGCCATATCCCACTTGCCGGATATCTTGTAAACACTTCCCAGCAAATGACCTGATTCGATCAACTCCTCGTCTTTATTGAGTTTTCTCATCAGCTTTTCATACATCTTGACAGCATCACTGTTGTGATACTGGGCTTTTGCATAGTCAGCAGCTTTTTTAAGATATATGATCTCCCGTTCGCTTTCCGCCGCTTTCTCATAGTGAAACGCAAGCGACGAAAAGAACTTTTCTTCACCGGGATAATTGGTCTCTATCGCCAAAGCAACCTTGCTGTGTATCTCTTTAAGTCTGTCCGTAAGCTGCATCGAATATGCCGCATCCCGAAGCAGCGCATGTCTGAAAGAATAGATGACCTTTGACGCTTCATTCCATATAAGTTCTTCAACACCCTCTTTAAGAAGGGATTTTATATTTTTTTCACTTGTGATCTCATTCAGAATTAGCAGATCAATGTCATTTCCAAGCACAGAAGCATTGAAAACAAGATCTTTTAATTTTGCCGTCAGCCTGTCAAGACGGCTAACAAGAAGAGAATTTACTTCACCCGGAACTTCTATGTCATCCATTTTCAACGAAAAGGCATCATCTTTCTTTTGTAAGTATCCTCTTTCATTCATAAAAAGGACAAGCTGCTCCATAAAAAAAGGGTTTCCGTTGCTTCTTGAAAAGACAAACCGGCTCAGTTCAGTGCTACTTTGACCATTCAGCACATTTTCAATAAATCCCGGCACATCCGATTCAAGAAGCCTGTCCATAACGACAACTTTCGAGTTTCCATCCGGAATAAAATCTGTTTTTGAACCGTCATCATTGAGCCTTGCAAGGATATAGACCGCAACAGGTCTGTCTGCGAGCCTTTTCACCATAGTCTTTACAACTTCAAGCGAGTCACTGTCAACGGCATGCATATCATCAAGCACAATAAGCAGAGGCTTCTTTTCAGACAGAACTCCGAAAAAATTTGCAACAGCAAAAAGAGTGTTCTCATATCTGCTTTTAGCATCGAGAATGTCATAGACCGAACCTTTCCAGAAAATCCCTGATAACGCTCCGATGTAAGGCTTCAATGATTCAAAATTATCTTTACCTTCAGCAAGTTCTGACGAAATCCCCTGCCATATTTTCTCAAAATTGCACCTGTTATCATCATCCGGCAGATTTTCATTCTGATCAAAAAACCGTTGAAAAAACTGATTGAACATATTCATTGACTGCCTTAATATCGTATCGGTATTAAGGTTCAGCACCATAAAATAGCTCTCAAGTCTCTTTTTGACTTCATAGATAAGCCTTGACTTGCCGATACCTGCTTCTCCGTAGATTGTATAAACACCGAGCCGGCTTGCATTCTTTGAGTTCTGTCCTGCTTCAATCAGGCTTGTAAGCTCCGCCTCTCTTCCTGTAAATGCAGTAGAGAACGAAACAGATTCCTCTTTTATCAGTCTTCCCTTTATTGCAAAAACTTCGATCTCTTTATCTATCCCCTTAAACAGATGTCTGCCGGCAAATTCAAGAATTGCAACACTCAAAGCTTTTTGAGCCGCCTTTCCTGTTATCCAGTCTGATCCGAAAGGAGCCGCCATCATCACTCTTGCAGCAAGATTAACATCATCACCCAGTGCTGTATAGGCAGATCGCTGAAGACTTCCGGTGAACCCGGCGTACGCAATACCTTCAGTTATTCCCGATCTCATCGGAACACTGCAATTTTTTCTTATATCGGCAATACAGTTCACGGCTCTTTCAAGATTATCTTCGTAACTTACAGGAGCACCGAAAAGAGCCAGCAGTGTCGCACCCTTATCTCCGAAATCAAATCCGCTTATATATCCTCCGTATTTCTGAACTGATGATGCGAAGAAATGGACTATATTATCAATATCGCTAAATTTTTCCGGCATTTTATATGAAATAAAAAGAGAGATAACCTCACGGAACTCACCGTGTATGGTCTGTTCTAGAACCGTACTCGGAATAAACCGTTTTAAAACATTCTGATCAACATTAAAATACGAAGTTGAATGAGCCGGAACCTCTATCAGATCCTCGACAAAAGCACCCTCTTCGTTAACAGAAAACAGTGCTTTTTTATCAATTGAAACACGAACTTCTGGATTTACACATATCGAATTGCCGCAACAGCAGTGCTCAGCTTCAGCAGCCTCGTCAACTACTTTCCCGAAAAACAGGAAATGCTCCAGACCATCGCTTTGCACAGCAGTCCATCTCAGCTTTCCGCATGAAATACCGGCTTTTGAAGATATCTTGAAAGACCATCCCTTATTTTCAAGAACCGGATTATTATAAAAAAAAGACCTTATCTCAATAGCAGCTGCTACTGCACTGACACCATTGTCATCCTTAAAAACAGCAGTGAAAGCATCTCCTGCAAAATTTGTTATAAAACCTTCGTGACTGTACACGGCACTTATCAGAGGGTTAAACAGCGTATTCATGAATTTTGATAGTATT
>DAOQAY010000169.1:0-5561 GCA_035354435.1 bacterium | reverse complement strand
AAAGTAGGTCGTCGCCTCATTTTTTTTTATTCCATAAGTTTTTTAAGACAAGTTCTTCACCTCAGAATTAAAAAATTCTCACCACTTTCAATGATTCTTTGACTATCCAATACAGCAAGATATAATCCTTATGATTTTTTTGAGGAGGTTTAATGGGCAGTTTTCTGAAACTTATACGACCGAAACAATATGTAAAGAACCTGCTTGTTTTCTTTCCGCTCTTTTTTGCTTTAAAGATCAATGATCTTGAGCTGTTGAAAAGTGCGATGTTTGCATTTACAGCTTTCTGTTTTGCCGCAAGTTCGATTTATATTATTAATGATATAAGAGATGTTAAAAACGACGCGGCACATCCTGTGAAAAAGAGTAGACCGATAGCTTCAGGAAAGATCAAAATTAAAACAGCGATAATCCTGTCTGCTATATTTATGATCATTTCTTTTACAGTTAGTGTTTTGAGTTCAAAAAATCTTGCTTTGATAATAGGCATATATCTTTTTATAAACCTGTTATATTCTTTTGGACTTAAAAATGTTCCGCTGATTGATATTTTTATAGTTTCTTCAGGTTTTCTGATGAGATTGATTGCAGGAACTGAATATGGTGGGGTAAACGGCATACTGCCTTCCCACTGGATAATCATTATGACATTTCTTTTGAGTCTTTTTCTCGCTTTTGCAAAAAGGAGAGACGATCTCGTTCTTGCTGAAAAAGGAATTGAAGTAAGGAAATCCATCGAGGGGTATTCCATTGAATTTATTAATGCTTCCATGAGTGTGATGAGTGCCGTGCTTATTGTGTCGTATCTTCTTTATACGCTTGATCCGGGAGTTAAAGGGCACTTTGGAACAGAAAGTCTTTATATGACAACATTTTTTGTAATACTCGGAATTTTCAGATATATGCAGCTGACGCTTGTTTTTCAAAAAAGCGGCAGCCCTACAGATATTGTCTATAAAGACAGATTCCTTCAACTGACAATTTTGTTCTGGGTTCTGCTTTTTCTAATTTTTGCTTATTAACAGGAGGAAAAAATGAAAGTACTTATAACCGGCGGTGCAGGGTTTTTCGGTCTGCATATGGCAAGAAAATGTGTTGAAAAGGGAATGGAAGTCACTCTTCTTGACATTGCTGATTATGATAAAAATGAATATGATCAAAGCGTTAAGCTGATAAAAGGTGATGTGCGGGATGAGTTGATAATGGATGAACTTACTTCAAAAACAGATGTGGTAATTCATGCCGCCGCCGCCCTTCCTCTTGAGTCAAGGAAAGAGATATTTTCAACAAATGTTGACGGAACCAGAAATGTTCTGACACTTTCTCTTAAAAATAAAGTGAAAAGGTTCGTAATGATATCATCAACCGCTGTCTATGGCGTTCCGGATCATCATCCATTATTTGAAACTGATAAAATGATTGGTGTCGGTCCATATGGCGAAAGTAAGATCGCAGGTGAGAAATTATGTAATGAATTCAGAGACAAAGGTCTGTTTATTACTACTATCAGGCCTAAAACTTTTATCGGAACACACAGGCTGGGCGTTTTCCAGATCCTCTTTAACTGGGTTGAAGAAGGGCATAAAATTCCAATGATAGGTAACGGAAAGAACAGATATCAGCTTCTTGAAGTTGATGATCTGTGCGAAGCTGTCTATCTTGCATATTCTTCAAGCAATGAAAAAGCGAATGGCATTTTTAATATCGGAGCAGTTTCAAATCTTACAGCAAATGATTATCTGGGATCACTTTGTGAATATGCCGGAAGCGGTTCAAAAATAATGCACACTCCGGTATGGCTGGTTATTCCTGCATTAATGGTTTTTGAGTGGCTTCATATATCTCCTTTATACAAATGGGTTTACGGAACAGCGCATAAAGACAGCTTCGTTTCTGTTGACAAAGCGCGTGAAATTCTTAAATGGAATCCGAAATATGATGAATCTCAGGCACTTATAAGAAGTTATAAGTGGTATCAGGAAAACAAGGAGTTTATTGCAAAAGCGACAGGAACCAGTCATAGAGTTGCCTGGGCGCAGGGAATTCTGGCAATTTTCAAAAAAATTCTTTAATAAGGATAAAAATGTCAAAAAAAGCATTAATTACCGGAATTACCGGTCAGGATGGGTCGTATCTTGCCGAATTACTTTTGAAAAAGGGATACGAAGTACATGGAATTAAAAGAAGAAGTTCTCTTTTCAATACAGACCGGATAGATCATATTTATAAAGATCTCCATGAAAAAGATGTAAAATTTAAACTACATTACGGCGATCTCACAGATGCGACAAATCTGATCCGCATCATGCAGGAAGTCCAGCCTGATGAAATATACAATCTTGCTGCCCAGTCACATGTAAAAGTATCATTCGAAACAGCGGAATATACAGCAAATTCAGATGCTTTGGGCACGCTCAGACTTCTTGAAGGTATAAGAATTCTTAATCTTGTGGACAAAACAAAGTTCTATCAGGCTTCAACATCTGAGCTTTATGGAAAAGTTGCTGAGATTCCGCAAAGTGAAACGACACCGTTTTATCCCAGAAGTCCATACGGTGCGGCAAAACTTTACGGGTACTGGATAACTGTAAACTACCGTGAAGCTTATGGAATTCATGCAAGCAACGGTATACTTTTTAATCATGAATCTCCAAGAAGAGGAGAAACTTTCGTAACCAGAAAGATCACCAGAGCTGTCGCGAGGATACTGCTCGGACATCAGAAAATGCTTTATCTGGGCAATCTTGACTCGAAAAGGGACTGGGGACATGCCAAGGACTATGTCAAAGCTATGTGGCTTATGCTTCAGCAGGAAACTCCGGATGATTTTGTAATTGCAACCGGAAAGACGATGACAATAAGAGATTTTGCTGTGCTGGCATTTAAAGCGGCCGGAATTGAAATTTTATTTAAGGGTGAAGGGATTGACGAAACAGGTTTTATAAAGTCTGTTGATAAAGAAAAGGTTGCTGAACTCACAGGCATAGATTGTGAGAATCTTGTTGAAGGAATGTCTGTAATAAAAATAGACAGGAACTATTTCAGACCGACAGAAGTAGAAATACTTCAGGGAGACCCGCACAAAGCTCTTGAAAAACTTGGCTGGTCGGCAGAAACAACAGTTGAGGAACTGGCTGTTGAAATGGTCATGTCAGATATCATTGAGGCTGGTAAAGAGGCACTTCTTATTAAGAATAATTACTTTGTAAGAAATAATTATGGTGATTGATATCCGTTAAAAAGAAAATCTCAGACTTCCCATAAAGCTGTTGCCTCCAAGCTTTTCCCTGTCTTTTGTTGTAACGGTGTTCTGCCATTCGAAACCAGTCGTAAAGTGGTCATAAAGGGTGTAAAAAGCTGATATCCAGAAAGTGCTGTTTTTATCATATATTATATCGCTATAAGAAGCTTTGTTATTTATGTCGGAAAGTTCAGCCCCAAGTCCTGTTGAAAGTCTCATTCCTTTGAAAGGTTTCAATGAAAGTTCGGCCCAGTATCCCATTGCTCTCATTGAATCCTTAACATAACCCTGTTTGTCTTTTATAAGACTTCCGCCGAATACTCCAAACATATCCAGATTTTCGCCGATAAAGAATTTGCCTTGTATTTCTGCATATTTGTGTGTTAGTTGAAGTGCGGTGTCGAACAGCCAGACTTCCACTTCGTCTCCGAATGTCGGTGTGTTTTCGCCATTTATTTTAATTCCTCCGGTATAATTTTCTCTGCCATAAGCTCCGCCAGCAGCCCAGTAAAAGTTAACCATCGAAAAATTACTTTTTAAGAATATCTGACTTTGAAGGCTGGGCCAATGTGATGCGTCTCCAGCGTCAATATTTATTTCAATAAATGATTTTCTGTTCGCACTTGCTCCCGATATAGGTTTTACTGCTGCAAATTTTAATCCCATGTCAATTTTGCCAGCACTTTGGACAAGTGAAAGCTCGGCAAGTGGAAGCCTGTTCCACGGGTTTCCGGCACCCCAGCCTGCTGCAGGGTTGATAACGCTCGGAAATATAGGAATTATTGCAGTCGCCCAGGTCTGTCCGGCAAGAAGAGCTATCGTGGTTTTTGATTTAAATGTTTTTGAAATATTGAAAAAAGCATGTCTCATTCTTATTCCGGTACTTGCTTCGGAATTCGCAGAATCAGGCAGAGAACCGAAAAAGTCTACTTCAAATCTGCCTGAAAGATCGAAAGAAGTTATGTAAGGCACTGCAATGTCAAGCCCGAGTCTTGTGTTTCTTGCACTTATATTTGCTGTTGATTTTTTCTCATTGGAAACATACACCATCAGATCATTGTATGAGAAAACAGCATCATTACCATAACCATAAAGCTCAAAAAAACCGTATGGTTTAAAAGTAATGGTTTTTTCAGGTTTTTTATCTTCTGAAAGCTTTTTTTCGATCTTTTCAACAGCTTTTTCTTTAGTTTTTTCTTCTTTAATTCTTTTAAGTTCTTCTTTCAAGATATCCATTTCACTACGGTTCTTAAGGAGTTCCTGATCTCTTTTTTCGGAATCTTTTTTCAACTGTTCAAGTTGTTTTGCAAGCTCATTCAGATCAGTGCTGTCTTTTTTTTCCTCAACAGGAGCAGTCGCAGGCTGCTCGGCAGCAACAGCAGTCGGTTCTTCTGCAACAGGCTTTGGGGCTTCTGCTGCCGGTTTTTCTTCAGAAAATAAACCAATAGTCATAAATAAAATAATTGATAACAGAAACATTTTTTTCATTTTACGCCTCACATAGCATTACATGGTTTTTTTTTATGAAATATTCTTTGCTGTTGTTGAAATAGATAATATTTTTTATAAATGAGGCAACCTGTGACGCACTATGGTTCCAGTTTTCAGAATAAAAAATAGTGTTGCTCGTAGAAAAGGTCAACGGATTCAAGTGGGAAGCGTCTTCCAGATCAACTATCACCGTAAAGTCTATCTTTGTTAAAAAAGGCTTTTCTGTAAAAATAAATCCTTTCGCAATTGATTTTTCAAACGGATGCCCGAACCAGAAAAAATTACAGTTCATCAGATTTTCGATATGCCATTTGTCAATACCGGTTACAAGTGTGTCTGGAAATAATGAAATCATATCTTTCACCTGAAAGTTCAAGTGATAATAATAAAAAGATGGATAAAATAGCAATAAAATATTTAATTAATGTTCAGTTCTTGAAACTTTTATGAATTTTTAAAATGATATCCTGTTTAGGGAGATTTTCTGTTATTGCAAGTTCAGTAGACAGTATTTCTTCAGCTTCAGAAAGAAGTCTGTCTTCACCGTAGCTCAATCCTTTTTTGTTTTTAAGAAAAAGAAGATCTGAAATTACTGAAGCGACATCGTTTATTTTACCGGATTTCATTTTATCCTGCAAAAATCGGTATCTTTTATTCCAGTTCATTTTTAAAAGTTCTGTGTTTCTGTGTTTGAAACAGCCGTAAACATCTTCAGCGCATTTTCTTTCGGTAAGAGTTCTAAGCCCCATTTGATCTGCTGACTCGACCGGAACAAAAACCTTAGAGCCGCTGGAAACCATGCTGACAACATAACAGCTGATCTCATTTT
>DAOQAY010000168.1:0-5615 GCA_035354435.1 bacterium | reverse complement strand
GAGGTCTGACATGTCGAGCATTTACCGGATCGTTTTTATTCACGATGAGATAATCAGAAATGGAAAAGTGACGACTGAAAAGATAGTTGAGAAGTTTGAGATCACTCCCCGTCAGGTTCAACGGGATGTTCAGGAAATGAAGGCGATGAAAGCCCCCATTGAATATTCAGCCGAAAAAAGAGGATATGTCTATCTCAAACCGTGGAATATTTTAAATTATGCAGATAAAAAGATCCTTCTTTTTTATCTTTTTGCTTCAAAAATGGCAGATAATCTTTCTCTTCTGCCGGTCATATCAAAGAAAATGCTTAGTGAAATTGAAGACATATATCTCAAGGATTATTCTCAAGTCATCAACAGGATTAGCTATGAATTTTCAGATACAGAGCCGTTCAATGCTGAAACAGTCACAAGGATCATTGATTCGATGCAGACGAGCACTGCTCTTGACATCAATTATTCCAATGCTTACGGCGTTGATTCAAAAAGAACGATCGAGCCGTGGCACCTACTCTGTTACAGTGGCAAATGGTATGTACTTGCATGGTGCAGAGAATCGAATGAGATCAGAACCTTTTTTGTTTCAAGAATTACAAAAATACTTGGTGAATTTGCGGAAGCGGAACCATTTTCAAGAGACATCGATGAACAAATGCTCGGGAATTATCTTCACCATGGCTACGGTATCTTTAAAACAGATGACACAATAGAAGTGACAGTCCGTTTTTATGAACCTATTCTGCACCTTGTGAAAAACCGCCATTGGCATCCGAAACAGAAAATTGCGGAAAAGACTTTTCAGGGAAAACCCTGTATTGAAATGACAATTCCAGTCGGAGATTACACCGAGATCACATATCATCTACTCGGCTTTTCCCCGTATGCCGAAGCCGTCAGTCCCGAAGATTTCAGAATTCAGTGGATGGAAAGAATTAAAGAAAGTGTGAAAAGGTTTGGGGAGTAGGTTTATTTTTGAAGTTCTTTCTTCATGTAATTCAAAAAAGCATCTCGATCTGTTCCAAGGTTAATCTTATCGTTATAAAAATTTCTGGTTGCACATAGCCAGAAAAGCTTGTCTACATTATAGGAGTTTTTTTCTACAGAATTGGAAAAACTTACAATATCGTTGAAAACAGAATAATCATCAGTCGAATTTGCGATGTTTAATTCTTTGAAAATCGCTTTAATGTGAACATCGGGCTTGCCAAAACCTGTGTATCCGATTTCTTTTAAAAAATCACAAGCAAGAGCAAAGCCGATTCCTTTTATTTCAAAAGAAATTATCATTGGAAGAGCAACTCTACTCCGGGAGTCATCATCAAAGAATTTAAACCATTTAGACAAATCTTCGATGTTTTTGAATTTTGAAAGAAATTTTGCGACACTTAAAATTGTTTCACAGAATTTTGGCCACAGACTGTTTTTTTCTTCTCTTATTCCTTCTATTAAAGTTGTTTTTTTTATATCTGTCAGCAATGCTTGGGAGTCATTGTTATATTTTTCAAGAACCTTTTCGTGGTTAAAATTAAAAAGAACAGTTCTAAGACCTTCGGCTTCACCACTAACATTATTTATTCTTTTAAGGATTACATTCTGCGACATTTGTCTGTTTGCTGAAGATATGATCAGTCTTTTAAAAACATTTTCCATTGAATTCGCTTTTTGATTCGGATCTGGAGCAAGATATTTTTCTAATAAAACTACATTAACCCCTGGAATTTCTATGAGATATTCATAAGCTAATTTATAAATTCTTTTGTTTCTTTCTTTAGACATTTCCATTCTCGGCTCCAATTTTAAAAAGTTATCAATTTTTGTGACCGGTTCTTTCCCTGTTCAATATGTTATACTGCTATCAGTCCTTTTTTCAAAAAAGAAATTCAATTTGTCCTTTTATTTATTTAAAACCTCAAAATAGCGCTTGCCATTTCAATTGTTCTTATATTTGTCGAGAAATTTCTTAATGTATCCAGTGTTTTTTTTCCTTCCGGGGTTTGTGCTTCGCTATCGAGCTGTTTTTGTGAGTACTTGTTATTTGAAAGAAACACTTTTTTATCAAAATTCCAGAATCCGGTCAGTATCCACATCTTTTGCAAAGCGGTTGCAACTCCAGAGTGGTTAACTGATCCGTTCCACCAGAAAACCTCACCATCTTCATCAACCCCAAAACGGGCGCAATCCGCAGTCCGGTCTTCTTCAATAACTGCTCTCTGAATTTCCGAATCAGTGGCTTCTTTGTAGATTTTTATAGACTTAACGGTCGTATGCCAGTAAACACTCTGCACATTTTTTTCAGATAATTCAGCAACTTCGATCATTTTTCCCTCCAGTAAATGACAAATATCTAAACAAATTATATCCATATGATACGACACAGGTTGTCGGGTAATTGCTTCTATTTCTTCGATACGAACGGGTTGTCTTTTATATAGAAACGCCAAGGTTTGTCTTTGAATTCTCCGGCATAGTCGATGTTGACTCTTTTTGTCTTAACTATTGAAATTTCTGAGATTTCAGGGTTGTTTTCGATATAAAGCTCAGTTCCTTTTATGATGTCATATCCATTGAGGTTCATGTCGATATTCAGGGCTTTTGTGAGTTTCCCGGGTCCGTTGGTAAAGTCATAGATGTTTTTTATAAGAGGTCTGTTTTTCTTAATGAGATCAAGTCCTTCCACGGGTTCAACTGCCCGGATCAAAACTGCGTGGGGGACATCCGATTTTTCTGTGACGATATTGAGACAGTGGTTAAGTCCATATATTAAATATATGTAAGCGTGACCGCCCGGCATGAACATTGTTTCAGTCCGGCTGGTCCTTCTGTTATCAAAAGCATGGCAGGCTTTATCCTCCGGTCCGCAGTACGCCTCGGTTTCAACGATCTTTGTAATTATCCTGTGTCTGCCGATCTTCCTGACAAGATGTTTCCCGAGAAGTTCTTTTGCGACACTCAAAGCACTCTGTTCATAGAATTTGATATCAAGTCTCAACGGATGTTCCCCGTATCAGTTCAGATTGACGATTATGGCGTTGACTATAGGTTTTTTCTTCAGTATTGCAAGAAGGTGTCTTCTCACTCTGATCCGCAGTTCTTCTTCAATATCTTTCCAGAAAGGTTCTTCAGGAAGTTCATCTTTGAAATAAATTTCGATCAAGTCTTTGATTTCTCTGTCTATTTTCTTCATTCTCGAAGATGTTGCGATTCCTGATGAAACGATCCTCGGTTTGGCAAGGAGTGTGTTCGAAAGAAAATCGACAGTCATCATGACGGTCATTATGCCGGCTTTTGCAACCTTTTTTCTTTCACGGATATTTTCGATGTCAACCATGTCGGGATCGCCGTTTGAAACGACTTTTACAGTAAGATCGAATTTGTGGGAAACAACTGATTTTTTCTTTTTTCTGAATGCAAGCATCTCTCCGTCAGAGATAACTTGTGAATTAAAACCGTTCTTATCCGCAAGTTTCGAACTAAGTTCGAGGAATCTCCTGTGACCGTGAACCGGAATAATAAGTGCCGGATTTATATCATGAAAAGCCTGAACAATATCAAACTGTTTTGCGTGTCCTGACACATGGATACGGTTGGTGTTTTCGTAATATACATCGGCACCTTTTTCAACGAGGTTGTCTATCATTCTGCCGATCGAGATCTCATTGCCCGGTATATTCTTTGAAGTAAAAATTATCGTGTCTCCGTATCTGATCGAAACAGATTTCATCATATCAAGGCTCATTCTTTTCATGACACTTCTCGGTTCAGCCTGTGATCCGGTGACAATGAGTGTCAGCTTGTTTTCAGGAACTTTATTTATTTTTGACTGTTCGGTCAAAACAGATTCAGGAAGTTTGATATGCCCGAGTTCAGCTGCAATTCTGGTGTAAGAGTTAACGCTTCTGCCAAGCAGTCCGACAGTTCTTCCTTTTTTGTGTGAAATATCAATGATGTTGTTAATTCTCACGGCGTTTGAAGAAAAACCTGTTGCAATGACTCTTCCTGATGCATTTCCTATTATATCACTGATATTGCCGATGATTGATTTTTCGTTCTCGGAGTGACCTGTGTTTTCAATATTTGTGCTGTCAATAAGAAGAATGTCCACGGTATGCGGCACTTTCCCTTTAAAAGGTGAAATTTTAGGACCTTCATATTTAAAATCACCGGTGTGAACAACGACATAATCCGCCACTTTTATGATAAGTGCCTTCGATTCGGGTATTGAGTGAGGTACATCTATCATTTCAATAGTGAACGGTCCCATTTTTATGAGCGGAGTCTTTTTTGTGCTGAGTGCTTTGATGTTTTTATATTTTGCAAATCTGTTAATCCTTTCTTCAAGTATTTTTGCCGGAAACTTTGTCATGTATACAGGAATATTGAATTTTTGAAGCAGATACGGAACGCCTCCGATATGATCTTCGTGTCCATGAGTTATCACACAGCCTAGAAGATCGATGTCTAGCTCTTTGATAATGTCAAAGTCGGGAATGAAAAAATCATCTTCCATAAAATCGTCATTGCCGGGAAAGCCCATTCCGCAGTCAATCATTATCGCTTCAGTTTCATACTTGATCAAAAGACAGTTCTTTCCGACTTCTTTTAATCCGCCAAGGGGTAGAATTTCGAGTTGAGATACCATTTATTTCTCCGGAAAATGTTAATTTACAGGTGTATTTGCAAGGTCTGCAAGCCGTTCATTTACTGTCATTGTCTTTTTTTTATCCATCGCTTCTTCAAGATATGTCGCTCTCGATATAGAAATATTCCTGAACTCACCTGAAATATCAAACGGAGCGTACCATATTCTTTCATAAGTATACTGGAGAGGATCCACATTTTTTCCATTTACGAGAACTGAAAAGTGGAGATGAGTTGCTGTCGATCTTCCTGAATTTCCGGCTCCGGCTATAACTTCACCTTTTGCAACGGTCTGACCGCTTGAGATTAGAAACCGGTTCAAATGACCGTAAACTGTTTTAAGTCCGTCGCCGTGATCAAGCACGATAGTGTTGCCGAGTCCTTTTTTTGTTCCTGCATAATAAACAATGCCTGAAGCGGCAGCTCTGACAGGCGCATCGGTTTTTGCAATGATATCAATACCTTTGTGAAATTTTTTGGATCTGTTGAAAGGATCTTTTCTGAAGCCGAAATAGCTTGTAATGCGACCGCAGTCGATAGGAGTTCTGAACTGTTCCTGCGGAGAAAGCATCATTCTGCTGCCGGTTACAAAATAATCGCCGTAATAAGTATCTCTGAATGCCGCCAGAGTAAAATCACCCATCCTTGTGCTTCTGACTGAAAAACCTAAAATTCCAAAAGTGTAGACAAGAATATCTTTATCAAATATTCCTTTAATCATAAATGAAATCGAATCTCCCGGCATTAGTTTGTCAAGGATTCCCCAATCCCAGACAAGCCGTTCTCTTGCCATGGAATAGAAAAGAGGATCATCTTCTTCAAATGACTTTTTGATAGTAAAATATCTGACCACGGTTTTCACTTCAAGAAACAGGTCGCTCCGTGACTGAATGTATTTTTTTCCCTTTTTTGTGAAGGAAATCTTTTCGCCGGAAGTACGATTCTTGTAATTATGAAGACCATACGAAATTATTCTG
>DAOQAY010000167.1:0-5658 GCA_035354435.1 bacterium | reverse complement strand
GAGCCAGCTGGCTCTGGAAATTGATTCTTTCATGCGAATACTCAAATATCAGTTAATTTATGAAGGAATTCAATTGGAAACGATCGAAGCATTTGCTTTGGCAATCAAACATTTGAGGAAAGAACGGAACCTTTCTCAGGAAAAATTTGCCGCAATTTGCGGAATACACACGACTCATATTTCCCGTCTTGAAAGGACAGTCAGAGAACCTTCACTAACAATAATTTATAGAATTGCCGACGGTTGCAAAATATCTGCAAGTGAACTGTTCAATCTGGTTGATGAATATCGAAAAATAGAAAAAGGTAATTAAATCTAAGTTGTTAACTTCTTGAACAACAGAATTACATTAAATTATTGTTGATTTCCGATAGCATTTTCCTGGTTCCGTCAATCTCCATTTTGGAGAAGGCGAACCATTTTCTGCCGAGGTCTTTGAGTGATGCGCCGATGTGATAGACTGACGAATCGTCAATTATCATGAATCTGTCGTGGGAGAGGTCAAATTCCTGAATTTCAGCGACCGGAAACTGTTCATTAAACTTCTTAACATCGAGAGCAAGCTGTTTCGAGACGGTTTTGGTCAGTATTTTCAGATGAACTCCGCTTTTCCGTTTTGAAAACAAGGTGAGAACTGTATCGTCAACAAAATTATCAATCAGAATTATCGACTTTTCTGCCGAACGGATGAGATCGGAAACGAAAACATGTGCATCAAAGATCTGACCGTTGTAGAAAATGCCTTGTCTGGGTTGTAATTGCTTGTTTTCAAGAGCTGAAAGAACTTTTTCGATCTTAATGTCTGTTTCTATCTTATATTCAACCAGTTTTTTCTCAACCGAACTTATCTGATAAAAAACCTCGGCATTTTGATTTATAAATTTTCTCATTGCGACGAAAGCTTCCATAATCCGGATACTTACCTTTATTGCGATATCGCTTTTTAAAACCGCAGAAAGCATTGCTATCCCTGATTCGGTAAAAACATTTGGAAGATACCTCCTGCCGCCGTGTGTTTTTGAGGTGCCAATTTGGAACCTCAAGTTTTCATCATCAGTAAGCTCGAACATAAAAGATTCAGGAAATCGTTCCTTGTTCCTTTTTACAGCTCTGTTTAGAAGTTTTGTTTCGGTGTTGTATAATTCCGCCAGATCTCTGTCCAGCATGACCTGAACCCCTCTGATTGTATAGATCCTGCTTTGAATTTCATCAAATTTTATCAGTTCAGCTTTGTCCATTTCACGACTCCGCAAATTAAAAATGACGGGCAAATATATCGAATCGAGATTAGAATTCCAGCATTTTCCGCAATGCTTCGGCGGTTTTTGATGATCCGGTTTCGGCAAGTTTTTTTACACTGCCGCAAAATAGGATGTGTCCGCCTTCTTCGCCGCAGCCCGGTCCGAGGTCAATCACATGGTCGGCGGTTGTGACTATCTGAAGTCTGTGCTCTGCGATTATGACGGTATGTCCCAACCGGTTAAGAGAATCAAATAGTTTCAGGAATTTCTTTATGTCGGCGTGGTGCAGTCCTGTTGACGGTTCATCAAAAATAAAAACAAGTGGAATATTTTCTTTTTCAAGTGAAAAACGGTGCAATGCAACGGCAAGATTTAACCTTTGTATCTCGCCAGTTGAAAAAGTGGAAGTGTGCTGACCGAGCGTAAGATATTCAAGTCCGCAGTCGCTGAGAATGGTGAGTATTTTCGATATCTTTCTGTCATCATTGAAAAATTCGACAGCCTCGCTGACACTCATTGAATTGATCTGTGCGATATTGAGCCCGTTGTATTTTTGCAAAAGTGCGGCATTTGTAAACCCTGTCCCTTCGCAGCTATTGCAGTTAGAGCTTGAATCGGCAAGAAAATCCATCGGAATGGTTATGGTTCCTAAGCCTTTGCACTGAGGGCACTGACCAGTTGTAGAAAAAATATTTGGATCGGAGAATTTCTTTTTGATCAACTGACTCAGTCCTGTGAACGATGCGGCAGTTGCAAGTTTAGAGCTTATGACATTAGTTCTATTCTCAATGAAAGATACTTCACAGTTTTGAGGAATATTGAGCAGATCGATGCAGTTGACAGCGGTTTTCTTCTGAATGGAAGGATGTATCACCTCTTTTATCAGAGTGGTTTTTCCGCTTCCTGAAATGCCTGTTATCACTGTCGTTTTGCCGATAGGAATTGAGATGTCGATATTTTTGAGATTACGGGCATTTGCCGATTTAAAGATCATAAAGTTATCTATAACGCTTTCTTTGAATGAGCCTGAAAAGGTCAGAGCTTCGGCAGTTGGAGTTCCGGCAGTTTTAAGTTCATCGACTGACCCGTTAAAAATGATCTCACCGCCGTTATTTCCTGAACTGGGGCCGAGTTCAATGACCATATCAGCGCATTTAATTACTGCCGGTTCATGCTCAACGGCAATTACAGTATTTCCGTTATTCTTTATCTCATTTATCACACTCACAAGATCAAGACAGTCCAGATTGTGAAGCCCTCTTGACGGTTCATCAATGATATAAAGTATGTTGGATAGAGAATTCACACTGCTTTTAACAAGTTTCAGCCGCTCCCTTTCACCAAGAGAAAGCGTTGCAGAAGGGCGGTCCATCGAAATGTGTCCAAGTCCGAGCCGGATCATTTTATCAATGAGATTGAGAAGTTCCGGAGACAAAGCAGCCAGAATATTTTTTTTCCTTTCATCAATTTTGACCGGTTTTTCAAGAATATTTTTCAGCTCGGAAACAGGAATACTGCTCATCTGATCAATGGAATACCCGGCAAATTTTACTTCAAGCAGTTCTTTTTTCAGCCGTTTTCCGTGACATTCAGGACAAATATCCCGTTTCATCAGAGCTTTAAGCACTTCTTCATTTTTGTTGCCGATAGAGCGGTGGTATTCATCGGTCAGAAGATTTGCAAAACCGTTCCATTTTCCCTTGAATTCATGAGTTCCTGTGATATTTCCTCTTGCATAATGCCACGAAACGGCAAATTCTTCATCCTCGATCCCGTACAATGCTATCTCAAGTTCACGGTCTGTAAGATCACTGACCGGTCTTGAAAAGTCTATCCCGAGCGAATTTCCTGCCGCAATGAGAGTGTGAACAAACTGTCCGTTACTGTCTCCGTAGAATTTTCCCTGTTTTGTTCCGTCAAGTGCTCCGGCAAGGAAGGATTTTGACCAGTCTGAGACAAGTTTTTCAATATCTGCAGAAAGTATGAATCCCGTTCCGCCGCATTTCAGACAAGCGCCCGATTCGCTGTTAAAAGAGAAATCTTCAGCACTGAAAAGGCACTTTGCACCATCTGGCATAGTTCCGGCACGGGAATAGAGCATTCTGATCATTTCATATATTCCGCTCACAGTTCCTGCAGTTGATCTTGAACTGACCGTTGTGAACTTTCCAGACACACCGACTGGAGGCATAAGCCCGTATGATCTTCCTGAAACCCGGTCTTTTCCGGTTTTGAACATGGACCTGATGAAAGGAGAATATCCTTCAAGAAATGAATTAAGGCACTCCGGAAACAGCGTGTCAAAGGCAAGACTTGTCTTTCCGCTTCCTGAAACTCCCGTTATGACTGTGAATGTCCCCGGTTTTATGGATAGTGATATGTTTTTCAGATTGTGGGTCGCAATATCTTCAATGACAAGGTTATTGTCTGATCTTATTGAATTTTCCGGCATTTCCAGCTTTTGAACTGTTCCCTGAAGTTCTATCACATTGCCGCTTGAACTGATAAAACGGGTGTTATTTTCAATCGCAATGACAGCATTTCCCATTTTTGCAAGAGAATTAAGCTCGGTTACAAGCTTTCTGACATCATCGGGATGAAGTCCCGAAGCAGGTTCTTCAAGTATTATGATGCTATTGCTTTTTGCACTTGAAAGATGTGTCGCAAGTTTTATCCTTTGGGCCTCTCCACCTGAAAGTGATGAAGTCGTCTGCCCGAGATTCAAATATCCGAGCCCGAGATCTGTCATTATCTGAAGCGTTTTTCTGATAGCAGGAACATCATTGAAAAAAACAAGTGCATTGCTTATCTGCATACTGAGAATATCAGAGATCGTGTGATCTTTATATTTCACTTTCAGCACTTCATCGTTGAACCTTTTCCCGTGACATAGATCGCAAAGGATCTCCACTTCACCAAAATATTTCATTCCGATCTCGATTAGTCCGGCTCCTTCACATTTGGGGCATCTTCCAGCTTCTGAATTGAAAGAAAAGTGCGATCTTGACAGCCCGAGCTCTTTTGACAGATCAAGTTTTGCAAAAAGATCCCTTATTTTGTCAGAAATTCCTGTGTAGGTGGCAGGATTTGACCGTGGAGTTCTGCCGATAGGTGATCTGTCCATTTTTGTGAAATGGATGTTTTCTTTTTCAAGATGTTCAGTAATTTTATTGATCAATGATCTTTTTCCGCTTCCGCTGATGCCTGTGATGGTGTTTATTGTTCCTTTGAAAAACCTGTGACCGTCAATGTTCATGAGCTCATCGTAACGCTCTTTCTTTTTAACAGGCCCGTTCTTTTCATTTATCGCGATCCATGTCGGAGAATTCAATGATCCGCCGTTTTTTAGAAAATCGGCGACACTTCCTGAAAAAATGATATGCCCGCCGTCAATTCCGCCGGCTGGCCCAGTCTCAATGATGTTATCAGCTTTGACAACAGAATCCATGTCGTGCTCAACTGCAATTACGGTGTTGCCGTTATTTTTAAGCCTGATGAGCATTTCAATGATCGCATCTGATTCTGTTCTGTGAAGTCCGGCTGCCGGTTCGTCAAAAATGAAAGTAGTTCCCGAAAGACCGTTCATGGAGAGTGCCGCAATTCTGATCCGTTGAATTTCTCCGCCTGAAAGTGAATCTGCATTTCTCGATATCGTGATGTGACCAAGTCCAGTGGAAGCAAGCGAACGAGCTGAATTTATTATTGAATCGATAAGTTCCTTTTCACCGCTGTCAGTTGTTTTAACGGAATTCAGAAAATTGTGCAACTCCCGAAAAGTCATTTTTGAAATACCGGTTATCGAATAACCCCGGTAAAGAACTTTTTCAGCTTCGGGTCTGAGCCTTGAACCGTTACAGAAATTGCATGGAATTGAACGGACAAAACGGAGAATGTTTGCATTTCGGTCTCTTTTCAGGATGTCGTTCATCACATTTATAAAACCTGTGTAATGGCCTTCCTCTCTTGGTTTGACCGTTATTCCAACCCATTTCATCCTGCTTTCAAGAGTGTGTTTGCCAAAAGGCACAACAATTTTATCAGATCCGTAAAAAAGAACATCAAGCTGTTCCTTTGTAAGTTCGTTCAATGGCGTATCAATCGAAAAGCCGTGAACTTTGCAGACAGTGTCAAGAACATCGAGAGTCACCTGAGAATAGATTATATAACCGTTCGGAGCTGTGATTTTCAATGCTCTTTCCCTGATAGATTTCGTTCTGTCAGCAATTACAAGTTCAGGATCGAGAAAGTCGAGAACGCCGAATCCTTTGCAGTGCGGGCATGCACCGAGTCCGGAATTGAATGAAAAAAGTGAACGGGAAAGCGTCCCCGAATGGTTGAAAAACTCTTTATTTGTTCTTATTTCTTCAGGGATCTCGCCGAATCTCGAAAAAAGAAGTCTGAGCATGTCATAAATGCC
>DAOQAY010000166.1:0-5736 GCA_035354435.1 bacterium | reverse complement strand
TTCAAAACATTCCTTGTCATGCTTGCCGTACCATTTTCAGCAATAGGTGCGATCTGGCTTTTCTGGTTCCTTGATTACAATGTGTCGATTGCGGCCTGGGTCGGAATGATCGCACTGCTTGGACTCGATGCTGAAACAGGGGTTTTTATGCTGTTATTTCTTGATCTTTCATATAACGAAGCGAAAGAAGCAGGAAAGCTCGGTAACGAGGCTCAGCTTGACACCGCTATTCTCCATGGCGCAGTTAAAAGGGTTCGCCCGAAAATAATGACTGTTGCCGCCTCATTTATGGGACTGCTGCCGATCATGTGGTCAACTTCAGCCGGAGCAGATGTAATGAAAAGGATCGCCGCACCGATGATCGGCGGACTTATCACATCATTCATCCTTGAACTTCTTGTCTATCCGGCAATTTATAAGATATGGAAAAGAAAATCCGGTTTTGCTAAAGAATTACAATAAAAAATTGGAAATTGGGCTGACTCTGTGTCAATAAATCAATAAATTTGGGTTGACTTTGTGTATTATTGGCGCTATATTTGTGCTGACTTTATGTTTCGACTGAGGGGCTGGCTATGTTTTTTAGAAATATTATCAACGAGTTAAGTGAATGGTCAAAAAGCAGTTCCCGTAAACCGCTGATTTTGCGAGGTGCAAGACAAGTTGGAAAAACAACGGTAGTAAAGATGTTTGCTAAAGAATTTGACACTTTTATTTATCTTAATCTTGAGAAAAAAAGCGATCTTGAGATTTTCCAGATGAAGCTTCCTGTCGAAAAATTGATGGATTATATTCTTCTGACGAAAAATATTTCTGTTGGCAATGGTAGAGTGCTTGTTTTTATTGATGAAATCCAGAACAGTCCTGATGCCATTGCAATGCTCCGGTATTTTCATGAATCACTGCCAGAGTATTTTGTTATTGTCGCCGGGTCTCTGCTTGAGATCATAATGGCAAAAAACGAAATAAGTTTTCCAGTCGGAAGAGTTGAATACCGGTTTATGTATCCTTTCACTTTTGAAGAATTTTTAATTGCTTCCGGTAATGAGCAGGCGTTGAAATTATATAACACTATTCCATGTCCTGAGTTCGCAATCCCCAAGATCATGGAACTTTTTCATACATACTCAATGATCGGCGGTATGCCGGAAATTGTGGCGAAATATATTGAAACTGAAAATGTCTCTGACTTGAAAACGATCTACCAATCACTTTTTTTAAGCTATCTTGATGATGTTAAAAAATATGCGTCAGGAACAAAAGAGATAGAGGTCATCCGTCATGCGATCGAAAGTGCACCTTTTGAAGCCGGAAGCAGAATAAAGTTTCAGGGATTTGGGAATTCCAATTACCAGAGCAGAGAAATGGGCGAAGCACTGAGAACACTTTCAAGAGCGATGTTGATAAGTCTGATCTACCCTGTTACAGCATTTAATCCTCCAGCTATGCCTGATAGAAAAAAATCGCCGAGGCTTCAGTTTCTTGACACTGGACTGCTTAATTTTGCAACAAATACCCAACCCCATTTTTTTAAATACAATGATCTGTGCAGTATCAACAAGGGAAAAATTGCTGAACATATTGTCGGGCAGGAACTGATAGGAATTGATCCGTTTTCCCCTTCAAATTATATGTTCTGGGTGAGAGAGAAAAAACAGTCAAACGCAGAGGTCGATTTTCTTGTTCAGCATCTTCACCGATTTATACCAGTTGAAGTAAAATCAGGAGCCGAAGGAAAATTGAGATCCTTACACCTTTTTATGGAAAACAGCGATCATCCTTATGCCATGAGGCTCTACAGTGGAAAAATGTCTGTGGAAGAAATCAGCACAAACTTAAATAAAAAATACAAACTCCTCAATCTTCCATATTGCTTCGCCGGAAAAATAAATTACTATCTTGACTGGTTTGTGCACGATATCTGATTTTGTCTTGTTTTCAGGATATCTCTGACAACTTTTCGTCTGAGCTTTTTTGTATCGTAATTTTATATGTTGAGCCTGAAACATGGACAACTGAAATTATTTTGTGACCGTATTCTTCGACTTCCTTTGAAACGCTCGTTAACGGTTCTCCCTCTGAAATCAGAAGTTCAAGAATGTCACCGTCATTCATTTTGGAGAGCTGGTAAGCGGTTTTAATGAATGTCAGCGGGCAGCGGTCATTTGTGATGTCAAGGTTGTAATTCATTTATTGCCTCCATTGTTTTTGAAATCACACAATTCAGTGGTTATATTAGAAAGTTCTTTAATTTCAGAGTGTTCACCACATATTCTGCATTCAGGATTTCTGTTTATAGGTATTTTTCTAAACTGCATATCTTTAAGATCAAAAGTCAGCAGTCCGTCGGTCATAAGAGTGCCGGATTCGGTAATGAATTTAATAGCTTCAGTAGCCTGAATTGATCCTGCAATGCCCGCAACGGATCCAAGAATTCCATAACTGGAACATGACGGCATATCGGAAGCGTCGGGATTTTCAGTGATAATGCAACGCAGACATGTGGTTTTATGAGGGATCACAGTCATTATCTGACCTGCAAACCCAAGTATCCCGCAATGACAGAACGGTTTGTTTTCAAGAAGGCAGGCATCATTTATCAGCAGTTTCTGGTCAATTCCATCGGTTGCATCAATAATAAAATCATAGTTGCGGACAATTTCTCTGATATTTAAATAGTCGAGCTTCAAATTATATGTCCTGACATCAATTCCGGGGTTGAGCTGGTTGATTTTTTCTTTTGCGGAAATTACTTTTGATGTGCCTGTATCTTTAGTGAAATGAATGATCTGTCTTTGCAGGTTTGAAAGATCGACAATGTCAAAATCCGCAATACCGATAGTTCCTGTCCCGGCCGCAGCAAGATAAAGACATGCAGGAGACCCAAGTCCTCCGGCACCAATGACAAGAACGCTGCTGTTCATAAGTTTCAACTGACCGTCAATTCCGATTTCTTTCAATACAATATTTCTGCTGTAACGAAGAAGTTCTTTATCGCTTAAGGTCTGTTTTTTCATAACATTCGTTTAAAATAAAATTTGACAGAGCTGTCTAATCATACTAAGCTGATAGGAATAGTCAAGTTCATTGTTTTTTTTGTGTAAAAATATAAATAGACGAAGATGATAAAAAAGGATATAAGTTGTTGTTCGGGATTTAAAAACCCGACAAGTAATAAGAGGTTAATATGATTGTTAATATTTTGAAAAAGAATGATCTCGGCAGGGCGGATATTATCGCACTTCTGTCTTTAAAAGAGAGATCCGATATTGAATCTCTTTATGCGGCGGCTTATGAGGAAAAACTCAGACATACCGGCAGAAAAGTGTTTTTCAGAGGACTTATTGAATTCAGCAATATTTGTGTAAAGGATTGTTATTACTGCGGAATAAGGAGGTCAAATAAAAACACGAACAGATTCTTTTCAACAATTGAAGAAATCCTTGAGGCTGCAAATTTCGCTTATGAGCAGGGTTACGGTTCAATTGTTCTCCAGTCGGGGGAAAGAGAGGATGACGAGTTTGTAAAATTTGTTGAAAATGCACTTCTTGAGATAAAAAAGATAGGTAACGGTGCTCTGGGAGTGACGCTTTCTCTTGGTGAGCAGAGTGAAGAAGTGTATAAAAGATGGTTCGATGCGGGCGGACACAGGTATCTTCTGAGGATTGAGACTACGAACAGGGAACTTTACAGGAAACTGCACCCTGCCGATCACAGTTTTGATAGAAGGGTCGAGTGCCTTAATATTTTGAAAAGATTAGGTTATCAAGTGGGAACAGGTGTTATGACAGGTCTTCCGGGGCAGACGATAGAAGATCTGGCCGATGATATCCTGTTCTTTAAGGATAAAGGAGTTCACATGATCGGTATGGGTCCGTTCATTCCTCATCATGACACTCCGCTTGGCGGTTCAATTCCTGATTTTGAGAATGTCAAAGATGAACAGCTTGAACTGGGCTTGAAAATGATAGCTGTGACAAGGTTGGTGCTTAAAAATGTGAACATCGCATCAACAACGGCTCTACAGGCTCTGAGTGAAACGGGCAGGGAGCTTGGACTTAAAGCCGGTGCAAATATTATAATGCCGAGCCTGACAGATAGAAAGTACAGGGCTGATTATCTTCTTTACGATAACAAACCGTGTGTCAATGAAAGTGCGGGAATGTGCAGAGGCTGTCTTGAAATGAGGATAAAGTCAATAGGCGAAGAGATAGGATACAATCAGTGGGGCGACTCACTAAAGTTCAAAGAGGATAAATGAATTCGATAAGATCAGTATTTAAGGTAGGTTACGGTCCTTCAAGCAGTCACACGATAGGTCCGGCAAGGGCGGCCGAAATATTTGCAAAGAAAAATCCATATTCCACAAGGTTTCAGGTCACACTTTTCGGCAGTCTTGCTGCTACAGGGATTGGTCACGGAACGGATGTTTCAATAAAGAAATCATTTCACCCGGCGGAAGTTTCTGTCATTTGGAAAGAGGATGCTGTTCTTCCATTAAACCCGAACGGAATGTTTTTTGAAGCTTTTGACAGCAGTGGAAATGTATCCGGTTCATGGGAGGTTTACAGTATCGGAGGAGGAGATCTCAAGGATAAATCCGGTCTTGTCGAGGCAGCTCATGGCTGTTATCACCATAACACGATGAGCCTTATAATGAACGAGGTCAAAAGGGAGGGGATAACTCTCTGGGAATATGTCGAAAGATGCGAGGGTAAAGAAATATGGGATCATCTTGCCGGTGTCTGGTCGGTAATGGAAAAATCAATAAAATCGGGGCTTAATGATGAAGGTGTTCTTCCTGGAATGATCCGTCTTCAGAAAAAGGCAGGTCTTTATCATGCAAGATCAAAACAGGCATCGGGTGTTACAAAGGATATGGGTATATTATTTTCTTTTGCACTTGCAGTTTCGGAGCAGAACGCATCAAACGGTCTGGTGGTGACTGCTCCGACTTGCGGATCGGCCGGAGTTCTTCCTGCTGTGCTTGCATTTCTTAAAAAAAAGGATAAGTTGCCGCAGATAAAGATACTGAGAGGTCTTGCGATTGCTGGGCTGATTGGTGCTCTGATAAAGGAGAATGCTTCTATATCAGGTGCAGAGGTCGGTTGTCAGGGTGAGATAGGTTCAGGTTGTGCAATGGCTGCGGCGGCAGCTACTCAAATTATGGGCGGAACTCCTGCTCAGATCGAATATGCCGCTGAAA
This sequence comes from bacterium, assembly GCA_035354435.1. Lineage (GTDB taxonomy): Bacteria > UBP6 > UBA1177 > UBA1177 > UBA1177 > JAKLDO01. Next base: position 530 of record DAOQAY010000166.1, on the reverse strand, counting down.
TGGGAATGGAGCATAATTTAGGGCTTACTTGTGATCCGGTACTCGGCTATGTTCAGATTCCATGCATTGAAAGGAATGCGATAGCGGCAGGAAAAGCAATAGAGTGTGCGATCTATGCACTTTTTTCAGACGGCGGGCACAAGATAAACCTTGATGCGATAATTGAAACGATGAATGTTACAGGTCGTGATCTCCAGTCTGCATACCGTGAGACTGGAAAAGGCGGCATTGCCAGAATATGGACAGATTTTAATTCACAGATCGATAAATGAGAGGCATGATGAACATTACAAAAATGGTTGAAAATGCAAAAAAAAAGATAAAACTGTCAAAATCGGAAGCGGTCGGATTTTTAAATCTCGGAACAGAGTTCTTTAATGAAATAATATACTTAGGCGGAACTGTCCGTAAAGAGTTCAGGGGTGATGTCATCTCGACTTGCACGATAATAAACGCAAAAAGCGGCAAATGTTCCGAAAACTGCCGGTTCTGCGCTCAGTCGGTTCATCACAATTCAAATATCGAGACTT
>DAOQAY010000165.1:0-5762 GCA_035354435.1 bacterium | reverse complement strand
CCGTTGCATTTTCAAGAGTGACATCTTGCGGAGGAAGAACCGCCGGAGCATTTTCATTTCTCGGTTTAAGCGAATTCACAGAATTGTTTTTCATCTCCAATTCATCCATGCACTGCGGACCGCCGGTAAAATGGCGGCACACCCACACATCCCCTGCTGTTTCTTTTTTCACAGCTTTTTCAGGCTCTTTATTCTTATCCTGACTGAATAAAAGTCCTGAAATAACAAGTATCATCAATATTATTGCACTTCTCATGACATCTCCATTTCCAGTTTAAGCAGGCAATTCTAACAGATATTATCTCAAAATAAAATATTCCGGCTTCTTAAATTCCCCCTTATCCTTGACAAACCTATTTGCAAATATTAAAAGTCTGTGTGTGTTTGAACTTTTAACTTTTTCAGGAGGAAATTATGGTTGCTGTAAGACCTTTTAAAGCTTTAAGACCGCCGAAAGAAATCGTAACAAAAATAGCTGAACTTCCTTATGATGTTATCAACACCAAGGAAGCAAAGGCGATCGCTGAAGGGAATCAGTATTCTTTTTTTCACATAACCAGAGCTGAGATCGATCTGCCTGAATCTGTCGATATTCATGATGAACTGGTGTATCAGCAGGGGAAAAACGCTCTTAACGGATTTATAAAGAAAGGATGGCTTGTCGCAGAAAAAGAGCCTACTATTTATCTCTACAAACAGAAAATGGGCAATCATGAGCAGACCGGTTTTGTAGGCTGTGTTTCCGCTGATGAATACAACAACGACATTATCAAAAAGCACGAGCTTACAAGAAAAGATAAAGAAGATGACAGAACGAAGACCGTTATCACTCAAAATGCGAACGCCGAACCGGTTTTTCTTACTTACCGCGCTCAAAAAGAACTTGATATTATTATGGATTCATACAAAAAGAACAATGCACCGGAATATGATTTCACGACTGTTGACGGAATCAGCCACACTCTCTGGGTTATCCGTGATAAAGCACTTGTTGCTAAAATCGAAGGGCTTTTCGGATCTGTGAAATATCTTTATGTCGCTGACGGACACCACAGATCGGCAAGTGCCGCAAGAGCAAAAGCTGAAAAACTCAAACATGACAAGAATCCATCAGCGGAAAAAGAGTACAATTACTTTCTTGCTGTAATTTTCCCGCATGACCAGCTCAAAATTCTTGATTATAACAGAGTCCTTTTCGGACTTAACGGCATGACAAAAGAGTCGTTTTTCAAAAAAATGGAAGAAAAGTTCGATTTCATCGCTGAAGGGTACGGCTCACCGAAACACCAGACCGAGTTCGGCATGTATATTGACGGCAAGTGGTATCAGATCCGTGCGAAGAAAGGCTCGTTCAACGAAAAAGATCCTATTGAAAGCCTTGATGTCGCAATACTTCAGAACAATGTCCTTGATCCGTTGTTTGGTATCAAAGACCCCAGAACTGACAAGAAAATAGATTTCGTCGGCGGAATCAGAGGGCTCAAAGAACTTGAAAAAAGAGTCGACAGCGGTGAGTGCAAAGTCGCTTTCGCAATGTACCCGACAACACTTGAACAGCTTATGAATGTCGCTGATTCAGGCAAGATCATGCCGCCCAAATCAACATGGTTTGAACCTAAACTCAGAAGCGGATTGTTTGTTCATCTTCTTGACTGATTTCACAACCCGTCAATTTAATTAAGAATCCATCTCACATCAAAAATCCGCCGTCAATTCATAAATAGTTTTGAAGGCTGATTATTTGATTTTTATTGACATAATCCGCCCTGTATTCTAATATGGTTTTGAAGGCGGATTTTATTTATGGAGGGAAATACCATGTTTTTCGGCAGGTTAAACGAACTCAAAAAATTAGATAACAATTTCAAATCGAAAAAAAGTGAACTTGTTGTGATATATGGAAGAAGACGAGTCGGGAAAAGCACACTGATCAGACAATTTTTAAAAGACAAATCATCGTACTTTCTTTTTGAGGGTATTGAAGGAAACAGTTCTGCTAAACAGATGGAATATTTCAAAGACAAAATGGCTGAATTTACTAAAGATTCGCTGCTTGAAGATATCAAATTTTCAGGATGGGAAAAAGTTTTCAAATATTTTACAGAAAAAATGGTGTCACGGGAAAATAAGAAAGAGAAAATGGTTGTTTTTTTTGATGAAATCCAATGGATGGCTTCAGGTAGAAAACAATTGATCAGCATCATAAAATACTTCTGGGATAACCACTGGAAAGATCAGAATGTTATGTTGATTTTATGTGGTTCAATTGCTTCATTTATGGTTGATAAAGTTATAAATTCTACCGCTCTATACGGAAGAGTCACTGAAGAAATGCTGATAAAAGGACTGAATCCTGATGAAATAGCTTCGTTTTTTAAAGGAAAAAGGGACAAAACTGAAATTTTAAATTATCAGCTGATTTTCGGCGGAGTTCCAAAATATTTTGAAGAAATTGATATTTCCGCTTCATTTTATAAAAACATTAACCGGCTTTGCTTTTCCCCGAACAGTCTGATGCTTAATGAGGTCGATAAGATATTTTATAAACAATATGCTAAAGCTGAAACATATCTTGATGTTGTTAATTTATTAAAAAACGGCGTTTTCTCATTTAAAGAAATAGCTGAGAAAATTGCTAAAAAGAGTGGCGGCAGTCTTAAAAAAGTCCTGTCGCAGCTTGAAAAAGCTGAACTTGTTGAATCGTTTGTCCCTTTTGAACAGGGATGGAACACCAAATTCAGAAAATATCGCCTTTCAGATGAGTTTTTGCGGTTTTATTTCAAGTATATGGAACCAAACATGACGGCTATCCAGAACCAGAAAAACACAACCAGTCTTTTTGAAAAAATCTCAGCAGACAGTCTTGATATATGGCTTGGCTTTGCTTTCGAAAGATTCTGCTTGAAACATTCGTGGTATCTGGCTGAAAAGATGGGGTTTGCAAATGAAACTATTTATGCATCGCCCTACTTTCAAAGAAATGACTCCGGGTTTCAAATTGACCTGTTATACAAAAGAGTTGATAATGTTATCGTTGTCTGTGAAATCAAATATAACAATGACCTTGTTTCTGCATCCGTAATAAAAGAAGTCTCAAGAAAAATTGAATTACTCAAACCGCCCAAAGGATATTCAGTTGAAAAAGCACTTATTTCACTGCATGGACCTGACAAATCCTTGAAAGAAAGCGAATACTTCGATCATTACCTTACAATTGAAATGATAATAGGATAAAATACCCGGAAACAATTCATAAATTGTTTTTTCAAAGCTTTCTGATTATTTCTTCCAGATTTTCCACGGCATAAATCGGGATGACGGCGATGTTTCCGTATCTGCTGAAGTTTTCCGCTGAAATTCTTATTCCAAGATCAGATTTGCGTTCTTCGATGAACAAAAACATGCTTTGCATTGTCCCTTTTGTTCCAGATTTCACTTCGACAGGAATTATTTTCTCACCAACTGATATGACAAAATCAACTTCGGCGGAACTTCCCCGCTTTTCTCTATGCCAGTAGAAAAGTTCAGGTCTTCTATGCGGTCTGCCTGTAGCGGCAAGAGCAAGTGCAACTGACAGTTCGGCAAGTCCGCCTTTATTTACAAAATCATTTTCCATAATAAATTCAGAAAGATCCAGTCCCGATACTCTTTGCAGCATGCCGGTGTCAAACATCATTGCTTTAAATTTTGCGTCGTCAATAGCCGCACCAAGCGGAATTCCTCTTGCCGAAGTGTGATAAATTTTATAAACAAGTCCGGCACTGACAAGCATGTTCAATGCGGTTTTGTAATTTGAAGAGCGTTCATCAGAAATTCTGCTGTAAATAAATTTGCTCCCGTTCTGCAATGCAACTGATTTAAAAACCTCGTCCAGTTTTTCAAGGGGAACAACATCTTTATATTTCGCAAAATCATCTTTCAGTGTCGTAATGAGATTATCAAGAACTTTCTGACATCCGAGAATATCTTTTTTCTCGGAATAATTTTTTACAGATGCCGGCAGTCCTCCAATGATTTGATATTTTCTGAACAGTTCAAGTATCTTTTTGTGAATTGTGTCGTCAACAGGCTTTTCGAAAGATGATAACTTAATATATTCAATAAGTTGACCTTCTCCAATAGCATCAAGAAATTCAAAAAAAGTCATCGGAAACAGGAAAAGGGATTCAATCCTTCCGACACCGAAAGACGGGATCTGGGCAATCGCAAATTCAAGAAGTGATCCGGCAGAAATAACATGGAGTTCTGGTATTTTCTCGTGGAAGAACCGCAATGACCTTAAAGCATTGGGGCATGACTGTATTTCGTCAAAGAAAAGCAGAGTTTTACCGGGAATTATCTTAGTTCCATATAAAAGCGACAACTTTTCAATAATAATTGCCGGATCAAGCGAATCATCAAAGAATTTTGCCGGTCTGGAGTCCATTTCAAAGTTAATTTCAAGGAAGTTTGTGAATGTTTTTCCAAGCTCTCTGATCAGGTAAGTTTTTCCAACCTGCCTTGCTCCTCTTACTAAAAGAGATAATCTGTCTGGATTTCCTTTCCATTCCAGTAATTTGTCAAAAAAAAATCTTTTCATCCGCCACCTCTAAAATGCAAAAATCAAGGCAATAATAGTGTTAATGTGTGCAAAAGTCAAGGCAATAAATGCCAAATTTCATGCAAAAGTCAGGGCAATAATCAGACTTTCCCCAACTGTCCGCAGGCGGCAAGGTCTTCTCCGCCACGGGATTTTCTAATAAGTGCTTTTTCACTTCTTCCATTCCGGTACTTTCGGATTTTGAGTATTCGGAGTGTAATCGCTGTACGGACATCTGTCGGGATTATGATCACAGTAACATTCCATGTCCCGGAGAACTATATCAAAATAATGTTGATAAACCAGATATCTGCCGCCACCCGACAGATATGAATAATGTTTTGCAAATGTTGCATCCTCTTCGCTATCCATACAGGTTATTTTCTTGTCACTGAAACGATAATAGCATGGTGCTGATATAGGGTGTTCGTTTTCTGTTTCTCCGATCTTTATACTATAAAGAAGAAATTCGTTATCAACATCCCTCACAGAATTAATCCTTGAATCCTGAACAATCGCCGTTCTACTTTTTATCGTTCCGTCTTTGTTTAATTCAACCTGAACTATTTCATTTATCTTCGACCCGTCTGTGGCAACTGCGCTGTAGATCATTTTTCTGTCACCGATGATTTTCGGAAAATATGTCAATTCATTGTCAAGTGAAACTTTGACACAGCCGTCGTCACCTTTTTCAAGATCACAGAAAATCGTGGCGACTTCATAATTCTGGAAAACCATCTGACTTCCAACCATGTGAGGAAATCTTGCAATCACATACCCGGCTTCCCCTGTTGTGAATTTTTTCAGCTCTTTCCAGTTCTTCCAGTCGCCTATCTTTGCATATACAACCTTCATTTCACCAAGATCATCAGGCTTCGTCTGATAACTTATCATTGCATAAGTATCGCTCAATCCGACATAATTTGCACCGTAGAATTTCTCCCCGTACCAGGCAAATCCGTATTTTTTCTTTTCAATATCATAATATATAACTTCCTGTACCGGCATTTCATATCCGGGAAGCTCGGGATTGTCATAATTCTTAGACTCATTATAACTTGTCATAAAAACCATGCTTCCATTGAATGCCATATCAGCATAAGGTGTGGCAATTTTTATTATCTGCCTTTTGGGAATATCCATCATATAAGTTCCTGAGCTTCCGTATAATGCATACGACGAA
>DAOQAY010000164.1:0-5803 GCA_035354435.1 bacterium | reverse complement strand
CCCGGAGTAAGATCATCATCACTACGAAGCTTTTTAAGAGCTGTATAATTTGAAACCATTGAATCGACACAACCTGAAGTAACACCCCAGAAAAGAAGCGGCTCCCCGAGCCTTTTTATATCGTCACCCGTTTTAATATCAGGCTGAGAGATTATACCGACCCTGTAACCTTTATCGATCAGAACATGCCCTATTATCGCGGCACCGCTGTACGGCGAATCAATGTAGGCATCCCCCGTCACAAGAATTATGTCGCACTCGTCCCAGCCGAGCTTCCCAAGTTCTTCAACTGTTGAAGGAATAAACATCAGACACCCATTAAAAACAACTGGCAAATGGTAACTTTTTCTTTACGCTTTTGCAAATATGATTAATACTGTCTGGCGTAAATCGGGAGCAGTTAATGAAATTTCCGGCTATGAGTGATCATCAGAAAGGGATAATTCTTTTATTTATCAATGCATTTCTGTGGGGAATTCACGGTCCTGCGGGTCGATTTCTCGCACTTCGCGGTGTGGATATGTACTTTGTCGCAGGGATGCGGCTTCTGATGGGGGCGACCGTTCTTTTTCTTTTTCTTGCGGCAAGAAAAGGGATAGATCTTTCAATTAAAGGTCACTTCAAAGATGTGCTGATAGTCAGCATCATCGGGCTTTTCCTTAACACCCTCACATATCATCTCGCTCTGAAGTGGATATCGGGGACACTTGTGATGGTCCTTGAAAACCTGAGCCCGGTGTTCGTCATATTCTTCATCTGGGCTTTCAGCAAAATAAAACCTAATAGAAACCAGATACTTGCACTCTTTCTTTCTTTTACCGGAATGATCGCTATCGTTGCCGGAAAAAATAAGATCTCAGTCGGTGGAATTGATTCACTTCCCGGAATAATATTCGGAATACTTGCAGGGATAACACTTGCATTTTATTACTTTTTTTCCGGAGAACTCATCTCAAAGGTCAAAAACGACCCGAATAAAATGCTTTCGCTTCTAATGATAATATTTCTTATTGCAGCGGTTCCAATGCTGCCGCTTGTCCTCACAGCTAAAAACCTCCCCTCAAAATTTGACGAATGGTTCTGGCTTATTGAAATGGGGATTTTCCAGAGCGGAATCGCCTACATCACACTTAATCTTGCCATGCGGTATGTCAGCGCTTCGACTGCAAGCATCTTCTTCATTTTCACCATATTCTTCACGACAATGAACGAACTGATATTCCTCGATCTTCAATTAAATTCATACCTTATCATCGGTTCAATATTAATAATCCTTGCCGCGAGAAAGGCATCGGTCTAGTCTCCTTGACTTAAAAAATAAATAATGATTTACTTTTATCGGCTGATTTGGGAATTAATATGCAAAACGGGTTTTCACAATTTATTGAAAAGCATCCGGTAAAATCGGCTGTTATTTTCTACTCTATCTTTTTCTTTGCCCTTTTTATTCAATTTCCTCTCAAAAAAGCGATATCAGGCAACTGCGATACATGGCTTGCGCTCACTTATCCCGGATATTCATTTGAAGTGATAAAATCGTTTTTCACTGGCGAAAAATTCGGAATTCCGATGTATCCTGTTCAAAATCCGATCGCATACGGTGAATCTGCTCCGGGTGTTCAGATCATGATAATCATCCTCAGATCATTTGGGCTTTATGACTACTGGGTGAACTATTTCTTCATTTCGACGATCTTTATTCTTACCGCCATATCAATTTTTGTTTTTACTGGGAATTTCTCCAGTAAATTCAGCACAAAACTATTTGCCGGATTTGTTTTCACATGCTCAAACATGTCATTTGCACACATTGACGATTCAATTATCATTTTCTTTTTTCTCCCTGTTTTTGCACTTCACTTTCTATATAAATGGTTTAACGGAAAAAAATCTAAATATCTTGCTCTTTCAGCAATTTGTGCCGGGTTCGAGATATATTTTTCTTTCTATGTTTTTTTCTATCAGTTTTTGATGCTCGGAGTTCTGGCGGCTTATCTTACTTACCGGAATAACTATAAGATTAAAGAACTTATCAAACCGGCTGGCTTTTTTATGACCATTTCGCTTTCAATTTCCATGCCCCATTTTCTGTTCCATTTTTATACACTGTACGGACTTGATTTTATTACCCCTTTTGACATGCTCTACACTGCAAAAATGGCAAGTCTCAATCCGATCGATCCGATCCTTGTCCTGCCCGGTAATATTCTCTATCCCAATATCGGCGAACAGATGGGAATACCGATGAACTGGGGATTTGTGAGACATTATAATTTCACCGGACTGCTCGCTCTTGTGCTTTTTTCATATTCACTTTTCAAATGGAATAAGCATCGGTTATTTCTCATTTCTCTGGCTGTAACCGGAATTTTCTTTGCAACGGGTCCTGTTTTTATGTTCAACATGAAAGAAGTATTTTATTCTCCGCTTTATATATTTTACAAATGGATTCCGGTACTTAGCTTTCTTCGAGTCGCTGTACGGGCTCATTTTATATTTCTTTTTGCACTCTCAATAGGTGCGGCCCTTTCTTTTGAAAAGATCATAGAAAGACTGAATGGTAAAATAGTTTTCACCATACTCTTTTTTGCATTCCATTTTATTGAAAACACCCCTTTTCCTCTTAAAAGTTTTGATGCCTCTATTACCGAAAAAGTTCCTCAGATATATCAGGCTGCTGCTCTTAAAAACAAGAATGCTCTCTTACTTGAACTTCCAAGCATAATGACTGTTGAATATCTTAACTGGGATAATGATAAGTTTACACATCCTCTTGGTTTTATTAAGAAAAATCTAAAAAATCCGAAACTTGAAACAGATAACATCGGAATGTTCGTGAATTCATGGGACGATATTTTCCAGTACAACCGTGAAATAATTTATACAAACTGGCAGTTGACTCACAAGATTAATTCAGTGAACGGTGTCAACGGATATTTCCCGACTCCGAGAATGATGTGGCAGTATCAGATAAACAGCCTTCCCGATAAAAAAGCTTTCAATTACTTGAAAAAATGGGGGGTTGATTATATCGTCTGGCATGATCTAATGAAGATCAAAGCTGATACTCTCACACTTGAAAAGCTTGAAAATTCCGGTTGTGTGAGAAAAATATATGCAGCAGAAAGAAGTTACCTTTTTGAAATTACAGGTTGCGATGAATAAAATTCAGGAAATAGTAAAAACAAACAGCCTTACATTTGCATTTGTTTTCTATCAGTTTGTCATAGGAATAAGAATTTTCGCAGAAATGGACTATCTTACGGTTCATATTTTTATCCACCAGCTTTTCTGGTTTAATTCAGTGCTTGCGTTCTTTTTTCTTTTCTTCAAAAAAATGCTGAAGATTGATCCTGACAGACTCTGGATACTTGCCGGCGGATCATTTCTTACCTTTATTCCTCTTGTTTATTCAAAAATTTCAGGCAGTTCTTGGGGACTTAACTACATTGAGCCTGCATCATTTATTCAAGTGATAAAAGATCTGTCCACACTGCTTTTCAGACACCCTTACAACTGGCCAATGTTTCCGGAACTGCTGTCACTTCTTGTCATTTCGATCTTTTCAGGATATTTTTTAACAAAGTCATTTTTCAAATCATTGGCAGTTTCTGTTCTTGCAATATATACTGCTTTTATCACACTCGGATTTTCATGGATCTCTGTAAATGTTGAACATCCGTCACTCTTTCACCTGACAACATCATTTCCCGAACAGCAGTTCTATGCGCTCGAAATGATTACACTTTTCTCAATCATTTCATTTTTATCATATTCCTCCGAGTTGTCTGAATTGACAAAAATCATCAGATACAGATTCTATTTTGCACTAAGTCTGATAGTATCAGTCCTTTCTTTTCAAGGACTTTTTATGTTTCTGTTTATAAAAAAAATCTATCTTGCAGATATGATTGTTTCTTTCATACCGCTTTCAATAATAATACTTACCTGTGCTGCACTTCTGAAAGCTGAATGGCATGAAAAGACTGCAATTCCAGTAATAGTATCAATCCTGACGATTGCCTTGCTGATCTAAAAACCTGTTGAGCCTATAAAATTCCTGTTTATCTGCTTCTTTTAGAATAAGTAAAGTTGTATTGGCAGCAGTTGAAACAGCAATAGGCACGCCTCCTCCGAGATTAGCCCAGTGTCCGCTGAGATAAACATTTTCAAGCGGCGTTTTATAATGGGCTATTTTTGCCTGATAGTTGTTTTTCCCAGGTCTCGCACCCATCATTATTCCATCTCTGTTGCCGGTATAACGGTGATATGTCTTAGGTGTGGCAATATCAATGACAGATATGTGTGATCTTATATCAATACTGAGCTTTTTCTCAACACGACTAATCAGAATATCAGCAAATTCTTTTTTTATCTGTCTGTACAGTTCGCCCAAATTGTCAAACTGGCTGAAGTATGCCGGCGCATAAATAGTAAGCGTTCCTTTGTTCAACGGAGCCATCGACTTGTCTCTGGTTGAAGGAGCAAGAACTGTTATATCAGATTTATCAGGATCTCCGCAGTTGTGGTCGCTTCTTTTTATGTTGTCTTCAGAGATAATTATCAATTCTTCGCCAAATCCAAGTTCTTCTGCAGGACAGTCAAGACCTATCACCACGGTCACTGCCGAACTATAAAGATCAGCCGCTTTCAGTTTTTCAAGAAATTTCGGATCTGAAAGCTCAGGTCTCATAATTTTTTCGTAAAGAGTTTCAACATCGCATGCTGCAACTACGAATCGTGCATTAAAAACCAGCTCCTCACCCAGTCTGTCTGCCACTACTTGAGTCGCTTTTATGCCGTCATCCACTATTTTGAGCGCTTTTGTCTGATAAAAGATCTGATTCCCCGATTCTGTTATTTTATGAGCCAGCCACTGAGGAAAGACCTGTCCGCCGCCCACCGGAGGAAATTGGTAATCTTTGTTATAAGCCCAGGCTATCGGGATAAGACATGACAGCAGATCATTTTCGGCAGCCCATATTTTCATTAATTCAGGATCATTAAAATACTTTTTCAACCCTTTTACAACACCCTTTGATCCGCTGTAAAACACATAAGGAACCAAAGTCAAACCGAATTTTAACAATTTCAGTCTTCCGTCAACTTTCCCTAAAAAACTGTGTGTCTGCATATCTCTGAAATTATTGGAAAAATTATCGAATGCTCCAGCAATATTTTTTGCATCTCTGAAAAAACGGATCACTCCTTTTTTTTCATGTGGAAACGCTTGAATCAGCTCATCTTTCAGGTCATCAGGATTATTTGTAAGCATAAATTCCGCTTTATAGCCAGAAAATCGTCTAATCTTCACCTGTTCCCGTGCTTTTGGAAAATCATTCCCGATTGCGCTGAAAATACGGGTTACAGAACCTTTCGGACCGCATTGATTAAGCCAGTGGATAGCCGAATCAAATTTATACTCGCCGCGTTGAAAACCTGCAAGATAACCACCCGGTTTTGCATCCATTTCAAGCACAGCGACCGACATACCGGCACGACTGAATAAAGCCGCGGAAGTCAGACCGCTCAACCCTCCGCCGATTATGACAATGTCGTAATTCAAAACAGTACTTTCCCTGTCATTTCTTTAAATTCTTCTACAATTTTTTGAAACTTAACAATTTAAATCTGTTCCGCCATATTTTCTGAAATTCCAGAGTCGTAGTTCTTTTACATACATAGTTTAACTCCGCTAAGAAACCCACTGTTTTTTATTTAATTCTTCGCAGAATTTACTAAAACTGCCTTTATAAATATGAACTTGTTCCATTAATTGAGAATAGCTGTTTAAATATGGAAA
>DAOQAY010000163.1:0-5825 GCA_035354435.1 bacterium | reverse complement strand
CGCTAAATTGACTTTTGTCTTATTTTGAAGCATATTCTTACAGGCGTTTTTAATGTGTCCGGAGAAAAAGAATGAATAGGTTGATAAGTCTGTTTTCTGCGGCGTTGCTGCTGATCGTTTTTTCGACCGGTTTTCAGCCGCTGCTTGCAAAAAAAAGCATGAGAATTGCTGTTCTTGAACTCACTCCTCTTCAAGTGTCGCCAGACCTTGCAACAGGTGTTACCGACCTGATCGTAACTGAGCTTGTCAACTGCGGCGAGTTCGAAGTGCTTGAAAGAATGCAGGTTATGAAAATACTCGATGAGCAGGGCTTCCAGCAGAAGGGCGTAACAGATACCACAAAAGCGATCGAGGCAGGTAAACTTCTCCACACAGACACCATTATGATAGGAACTCTTCAGCATTTTAATAAAAGTGTAGTAATAAATGTTAAAATAGTGGATGTCGCGACAGGTAAGATACTTTTTGCAGATAAGCAGGTTGCAGAGAAAGAGGATAAACTGATAGATGCATCTTCGATGCTGGTTTCTTCGCTTGTTTCAAGAATTACCGGATATAAACCTGCTCAGGCTAACAGCGGATCGAATAATGTTCAGCCTGCAAAAAAAGAAAAGTTCAATCCCAACAATCTTCCGACCAGAGTTTTCTACGCAAAAAGATCGGAGCCTCAGGAAGCTCCTCAGGGAAATTATCAGGGCGGAAATTCTAAGAGTGAAGAAAAGAAGGATGATCCTTATTCAAAGACCAGAGATAATTCCAAGAAGAGTCACAAAGAGCTTGAGAGTGAAACAGATTGATCTGTTTCCGGTTTAATTTAAAGGAGTTGCTATGATACCTAACAATCCGAAAATCCTGATCCCGAATTTTTTTACAGGGATGAATATGCTTATCGGGCTTATATCTATTTTTTACTCTATAAAAGGTAATTATGTCAATGCCGGCTGGCTGATACTGCTTTCAACGATAATGGATAAACTCGACGGAACAGCGGCGAGATTTTTTAAAGCATCAAGTGATTTCGGAGTGGAGTTTGATTCATTTTCCGATTTTGTTTCATTCGGTTTCGCTCCTTCGACTCTGGTTTTTTCCTATTATCTCAATGCAGGCGCATCGATTGAGAACGATTTTTATATTTTTGTCGCATGTGCGGTATATGTTGTTTTCAGTGCAGTAAGGCTTGCAAAATACAATGTGAGCCAGTCTGACGATCATGACTTTTTCTATGGGCTTACGACAACAATGTCCGGCGGACTGATAAGTCTTTACATGATATTTGCCATTGAGACTGATATTAAATGGTTGGAATGGCTGCTGGATATTAATCTTGTCGCAGGAATGCTGATCTTTCAGGCGATTCTGCTTCTTGTTCCATTCAAATATCCTAAGCTTAACAAGCCCGCATCAAGGGCGGGGCAGCTTTTCATGTGTGTCGGTTTTGTAACTTTTGCAGGCCTTATTCTGATAAGAAAACTTCCGTGGTTCATATATATTATCGGAATTATTTTTATAGTTGTAGGAACTCTGAAAACCAGAAAAGCTTTTTCGATGATTCCAATGAATGATCATAATGACCCTGATGATACACAGAAATGAAAAAAAAACTGTTTCAGGGTATTGATAATTTTGATCCCGTTATCCTCAAAGATCGCAAAGTTGCACTGATCGTTAATCACACATCAATTGATAAAAATGGTACATCCACAATTGAAAAGATGCTCAAAACTAAAGCTAATGTGACGGCTGTATTCAGTCTTGAACACGGTTACTATCCTGTCGCACAGGATATGGAAAGTGTCGGATCTGAGAATAAGATACTCGATATACCGGTTTTTTCACTTTACGGGAATTCCGCAGATACGCTTAGTCCCGACAGATCTCTTTTTGATCTTTTTGATGTTGTTATCTATGACATTCAGGATATCGGAAGTCGGTACTACACCTATATCGCAAGTCTTGCAATGTTCATGGACAGGCTCAATGAAACACCTAAAGAGCTTATAATCCTTGACAGAATTAATCCAATTGGCGGAAAAGTTGAAGGATCTTTGCTGAATGATGAAAAATATAAAAGTTTTGTAGGATATTTTCCCCTTCTACACAGACACGGACTTACTACAGCTGAAGCGGCATCATATTACTACAAATTGAAAAAATATGATTTTCCGCTGAAAATATCGAAAGTTACAGGCTGGACAAGGGATTCATATCTTGATGAATATGACTATCCGTGGATACCTACTTCACCGAATATGCCGACGATAGACACAGCTATTTTATATCCAGGCGGATGTCTTCTCGAAGGAACGGAACTTTCGGAAGGGCGGGGGACCTCATTTCCTTTTCTGACGGCAGGATATCCCGGAATCGAACCGTTTAGATTGAAAAAAGAGCTGGACAGCTGCGATATTGAAGGAATTGCGTTTATTCCGCTCGAATTCAGACCGATGTTCCAGAAACATTCAATGAAAAGATGCGGCGGAGTTTATATTTCTTTGACTGACAGAGATAAAGTCAGACCGCTCAGAGCATATATTTCGATAATTCAGGTGTTTAGAAAAATGCTTGGCGAATCAGGCTTTTTTAGAGCAAAACCATATGAATTCATTAAAGATATTCCAGCAATTGATTTGCTTCTCGGAAATGAAATCCTGATCAATATGTTCAGAAATTTTGCGGATGACAAAGAGATCGACAGCTATTTGAAAAAGTGTGAAAAAGAAGCGGATGAGCAGTTTGTCTCATATAAAATATATTCATAAATTAGAGGAGAAATAAATGAGAGCGGCATTAATAGGATTCCCATTCAGCGGAAAAAGCTCGGTTTTTCAAGCGCTTACCGGCATTGAAAGCGGAAAGAAGGAAGAAACGATCGGAACAATAAAAGTTCCCGATGAAAGAATAGATAAGCTCTCAGAGATCTACAATCCTAAAAAGAAGACATACGGCGAATTTGTCCTTAGCGACTTTACGGTTCCTCCGGTTAAAGATAGCGCAGTTTCGCCGAAAGTGAAAAATATGGTTCAGAAAACCGATCTGCTCATTTTTGTGCTGAGAAATTTTGATTCTCTCATGACATCAACTCCTGTCGATGCTGTTTCGGAATATCAGAAATTGAAAGAAGAACTGATAATCGGTGATTTTGTTGTTGTTGAAAGGAGAATTGAAAGAGAGCAGAAGGAAAAGAAAAACCTTCCCGAGATCAATATCTTGAAAAAGCTCAGCGTAATGCTTGAAAACGGCGAACTACCAGGTGAAAACAAGATTTCTGAAGATGATGCGGCACTGATTGCCAATTACAATTTTCTATCGATGAAAAAGATAATTGTTCTTATTAATCAGCCTGAAGGGAAAATGGAAGTGCCTGAAAAACTTATTGAATTGTTGAAAAATGACGGAATTGAATATTTCTGTGTAAGTGCTCCGATAGAGATAGAACTTGCTGAACTCAGTCCTGAAGAACAGCTTGAATTTCTTAAAGATTACGGACTTACAGAAAGTGCAAAGATCAGATTTATCAAAAGTGCATATCACTCGCTCGGGCTCATTTCATTTCTTACAGCCGGAGCCGACGAAGTCAGGGCGTGGCCGATAAAGAACGGTACACCGGCAGTTGAAGCCGCAGGAAAGATCCACAGTGACATTCAGCGTGGATTCATCAGAGCTGAAACAATTCATTATGCTGATTTTGTCAAGTATGGATCTGAATCCGAGTGTAAAAAAGCCGCCGCTTACAAGCTTGAAGGGAAAGAATATGTGGTTAAAGACGGCGATATCATCAATTTCAGATTTAATGTTTAAAGTTTCATTGTAAGCAGAAACTTCAACTTAAGAAATGACCGGTACCATTTGAGTTTGATAAGTATTCGTAATGCCTTAATTTTCCAGAACAACGGACCTCTTTTGATGAAAAAAAGATCGAGAACCTGTTTGACAGGAAACATATCTCCGGTTATTTCGGTCAGCATCCTGAATTTGCTGATATTTTTATTTGAATTTATCTGAACATACCCACCGAGAGTTCTTTCTATTTTTATTTTGAGTTCATCCCAGTTTTTTCTGGCAGGGTGCTGTACAACCGCATTTTTGCAGTATACTCCTTTTCCGTATTTTATTGCCCGTTCTCCCCATTCTTTGTCGCCCCCGCTTTTAAGTTCACTGTTGAACCCGCCCGTTTTTATAAACATTTCTTTTGTGGTGAACATATTTGCAGTAACGGCAAAATGGTGCTTTTTAATATATCTGACCTGATCAAATCCGTAAAAATATTCAAAACATTCAACTGCATCAGGTTTTTTAGACAGCATTATTTTAACTTTTCCGCCTGAGAAAGCGGCATATCTATTAGATCTCAGACTCTCAATTCCCGAATTCAGCCAGGTAGAATCAGGGATTGTGTCTGCATCGGTAAAAGCTAAGAAATCTCCGAAAGCGTTACTTGCACCGTTATTTCTTGCAGCGAAGCTTGAATTGATCGATTCTTTAAGAAGTCTGATATTTATTTTCTCAGAGTTTACTGCACTTTCTGAAATCGGCGGTCTTGAGTTGTTGTCAACTACTATCACCTCAAAAAGATCTTTTGATAAAGTTTGTTTTTCCAGAGCCTTAAGGCATTTTGCAAGACGGACAGTGTCATCTCTAACTGGAATAATTACAGATACTTGTGGTTTCATGCAATTACATGTGACAACTATCGCCGCCTTTCTTTTTTATATATTCCTGATGATATTCTTCAGCCATATAAAAAGTTCCGGCAGGGACAATTTCAGTTGCGATAGGTTTGTCATATTTGCTTTTAAGTTCATTTTTAACTTTTTCAGCAATTGTTTTCTGAGATTCATCAGTATAAAAAATTGCAGTACGGTACTGAGTTCCAGTATCGGGCCCCTGTCTATTTACCTGAGTCGGGTCATGCATTGCAAAGAACAGCCTTACAAGTTTTTCATAATTTGTTTTTGCCGGATCAAAAACAACTTTTACAGCTTCTGCATGTCCTGTCATATTGCTGCATACAGTCTGATATGTAGGATTGATGGTAGTTCCGCCGATATATCCGGCATCGGTTGAAATGACCCCGATTTCTTTGCTGAACTTGTATTCAACTCCCCAGAAACATCCTGCGGCAAAAATTGCAGTTGTCGAACTTTCTTTTTTCATGATTTTATCCTCTTTCTCAGGTAAGAATTGCAATGATGCTGAATTGACACAATATCTTTTTCCATCAGGTTCAGGCCCGTCATCAAAAACATGCCCCAGATGACTTCCGCAGTTCCCGCATTTTATTTCTGTTCTGCTCATTCCGTAAGAATAATCAGGTACATAGATGATCGCATTTTCAGAAACCGACTTGGTAAAAGAAGGCCAGCCGCAACCGTGATTGTATTTTGTATCTGATCTGAAAAGTGGAGCGCCACATGCAAAACAGCGGTAAAGCCCTTTGTCAAAAGTATCTGTATATATTCCGGTGAAAGGTTTCTCGGTGCCGCCTTCTCTCAAAACCTTATAATTCGATTCCGGAAGCTCCTCTTTCCACTGTTCTTCCGTTTTCGAAACCGGATACTTTTCATCCATTTTCTTCTGCTCCTTCGAATTTTCACCTTTTTCAGCGGCAAAAAGCATAGTCATTATTACAAAACCTGACAAAAACAGCAAAAGTTTTATAGAATAATTTCTGATCTTCATAAATATCTCCATTTTTAAAGAACCGGACAGAGAGATATTATCACGCTTAGTTCAATTGTTCAATCGAAAAAAAGACTGCGGTGTCTGAAATAGGCGATTTGACACCGTTTTAACAATCTGATACCCTGATTTTGTTCAATTATTTG
>DAOQAY010000162.1:2612-5854 GCA_035354435.1 bacterium | reverse complement strand
TTTAAGAAGCGACACAGCTATAAAAATCAGTGTAAAAATTATGGAAAATGCTTTCAAAAATAACTAAAAGATCCTGAGTTGAAAAATTTTTAAAAATTTTCTTGACTGGGCGGTCGGTCTATGATATTTAACGGTCTGAGACCGGGCGGTCGGTCTAAAAGGAGGAGCAATGAAAGAGGAAATGAATTCGAAAGCTGATCAGGCAAAGGAAAAGATTGTTGAAGCAGTAATGAAAATTATTGCTCGTGATGGAATCAAAAGTCTCACAACAAGACGGCTTTGCGAAGAAGCCGGGGTTGCAAAAGGGACTCTTTATCATCATTTTGAAAACATGGACAATGTTCTTGCCGAAAGTATGCGTTTTCTTCACAGGCATATGTTAAACCTTTTTGAAAACATGCAGTTCAATAATCTTGAGGAGTTTTTTTACAATCTGGGAGTCGCATCTATTTCCGCTGTTGAAGAACAGAAAAAGAACGGGACAAAGAATTTCTCTTTTTTTGATGAACTGGTCAACAATCCGGTACTTTATGAAGTTCAGAAAGAGCAGTTGAAAGATTGGAATGATCTGATCTGCAGGAAAATAAAGCTGCTGACCAAAGAAGAGATATCTGAAGAAGTTCTTAAAGAGATCAGTACAACGCTTAACATTGATATTGCGGGTTTCAAGACGGTACTTTATTTTGAAGATGATCTTGATCTTATAAAAAGGCTTTGGAAAAAACACGCCAGACAGCTTGTAGAACATGTAAATGAAGAAAAATGGAGGGATGAATGATGAAGAAAATGATACTTATGCTGATAATTTTTTGTGCTTTTATCGTTTCTGCCGCTGATGACAAGGCTCCCGACATCAATGCTATACTGGACAAGATGGATAAAGTCTACAGGTCGAACACTTCCGAATTTGAGCTTGAAATGGAAATCGTTACTCCTGACTGGCAAAGAACGATGAAGATGAAAGCGTGGAGCGAGGGGATGAAAAAGACATTCATTACCATCCTTTCTCCTTCAAAGGATAAAGGGATCGGAACTTTAAAAGTGGATAGCGATATGTGGAACTATTTTCCGAAAGTGAATAAAGTGATGAAAGTTCCGCCAAGTATGATGATGGGAAGCTGGATGGGGAGTGATTTCACGAACGATGACCTTGTGAAAGAGACGACTTTCCGTGACGATCACACAGCTAAACTGCTTGAAAGCACCGAAAAGGATATAATTGTGATCGAGCTGAAACCTAAGGAAAGTGCAGCCTCAGTCTGGGGAAAGATCATTGCAAAAGTGAGAAAAAGCGATTATCTGCCTGTTTCAGAGGATTATTATGATGAAAAAGGGGTGAAGGTCAGGACAATGTCGTTTTCAGGCATAAAAGAGATGGGTGGAAAGATAATCCCTTCTGTCATGGAGATTATTCCTTTAAATAAAAAGGGGAATTCAACAAAGATCACATATCTTAACGGAAAATTTGATATTAAACTTGACCCTGAGACCTTCTCACTTAGAAATCTTCAGAAAATGAGGTAGGCATGATCCTTTTAAAAATGGCATTCCGTAACATTCTTAAACAGAAAAGAAGGACATTTTTTACACTTTTTTCAATGGTTATCGGATTCGTTCTTCTCTCTGTAAGTTACGGGTTCAATGACGGCGGTTATTCAAACATAATCAAGGCTTTCACAAAAGCCCGCACCGGTCATATCCAGATCCATAAAAAAGGTTATCTCGAAAAACCGGGACTTTATTCCAATTTTGTATGGGATGACTTGTTCATAAAGACTGTTTCATCAATAGATTCGATAGAGTCATTCACTCCGAGGATCCATTCAGGTGGATTGGCGTTCCTTGATAAGAAGACCACCGCAGTCCAGATAAAAGGTATAGATCCGGAAAGAGAGGCTGAAACTACGCTGATAGACAGAAAAATCGAGTCTGGCAGTTATCTTTCCTCCTCGGGAGATGTCAGATATGAAACGGTTGTAACCCGTTCTCTTGCAGATATTCTCAATTTGAAAACAGGCGATGACCTTATTATAATTTCTTCAGGGGCTGACGGAAGTATTGCAAATGACAGGTTCAAGGTCATAGGGATATTTTCAAAAGATCTCGATTCGCTTTACGGCAATGCTGTCTTTATTCCGCTTAACACGACACAGGAATTTCTTGTGCTTGACGGTAAGATTCATGAAGTTGCTGTGATGATAAATAACTATAAGAATTCGTTCGATGATTCCATGAAGATCTCCGGAATTATCAAGTCGGCGGGAATACAGAATATCAGTGTCGAACCATGGGAGATTGTTGAAGAGCAGTTTTTTAAAAGCATGAATGCAGATAAAGAAGGGACGGTTCTGGTTGTCATTATCATCATGCTTGTTGTAGGAGTCGGAGTTCTCAATACAGTCCTGATGTCGATACTGGAAAGGATGAGAGAATACGGTGTAATGAAAGCAATGGGGACAACACCGTCATTTATTTTCTTTTCCATTGTCATTGAAACTTTTCTCATGTCATTTTTCGCAAGTGTTGCAGGACTGGTGATGAGCCTGCTTGCAAACTGGCCGATGAAAGTTTACGGCATAAGTTATCCGGAACCTGTTTCGATAGGAGGGATATTCATTGAAACTATAAATTCAGAGTATGTCGCTATCGCTTTCTATCTGCCGGTAATCGTGATAATAGTTTCATCAGTTGTCGCAAGCATTATTCCGGCATATAAAGCGGCATCGGCAGAACCTGTAAAATCGATGCGTTCATATTAGGGGTGGGCAAATGATATTAAAAA
Source organism: bacterium (assembly GCA_035354435.1). Lineage (GTDB taxonomy): Bacteria > UBP6 > UBA1177 > UBA1177 > UBA1177 > JAKLDO01. The sequence goes on along the minus strand of DAOQAY010000162.1, from coordinate 3,072 downwards.
TGGCAATACGCAATATTTTCAGAAATAAAAGAAGATCACTTGTCGCAGCACTGGCAATAAGTCTGGGTCTTACGGCACTTATATTTGTCGATGCCTTTCAGGAAGGGATGATCGTGAATATGGTGAAGTCCGGCACCTCTACATTTATGGGCGAGGCGCAGGTTCATAATTCCGGGTTTACAAATACAATGGAAGTTGAGAAGATTATACACGATCCTTTGAAGATCATGGATGAACTTTCAAAAGAAGAGCTGGTTGGCAGTTTCACGCCGAGGATCAAGACTCTCGGAATGATAACAAGCGCAGGAAATGTCCAGTCAGTCCTCATAACAGGCATAGATCCGCAAAAAGAAAAAGCGCTTTCAAAAATGGATGAAGCTTTGATCGAAGGTGAATATCTTTCCGATAGTTCCGAAAAAGGGATAATGATCGGCCAGGGACTCGCGGATATTCTTGAAGT
>DAOQAY010000162.1:0-2512 GCA_035354435.1 bacterium | reverse complement strand
TTTAAAGACCACAAAAAGACATGGGATAAAAATCTGCCTATATGGGCAAAGTATTCAAATAACGGAAACAAATTTGAGAACTGGATGCTTCTCATGCCTGAAATGGATGCAATGCTTTCGATGTCGGCATATTCAAAATATATTGTCGGCTTTATTCTTTTTCTGCTTGTCGCCGGAGTGATAATAAATACACTGTTCATGTCAATTTATGAAAGAATGTTCGAGTTCGGTGTTATCAGGGCTATCGGAGCAAAGCCTTTCTACACAGGTGCTCTTGTCGTTTCTGAATCTGCTGTGCTTGCTGTCATGTCAACGATTTTAGGAATAATTTCAGCACTTCTGTTAAATCTGATCTTCTCAAAAGTAGGAATAGATTACACAGGCACCGAATTCATGAGTGTTGCAATGACCGAGCTTGTCTATCCTGTGATGACGGTAGAGCAGTACACTTCTTTTCCGGTTTCTTTGATAATATTTACAATGATAGTTTCGATATATCCGGCGTGGTATGCGGCAAAAATAAAACCGGCTGTTGCAATGAAAAAAGGAACAAAATAAATTTAGGAGGATGAAATGGATGTTATCAAGGTTGAAAATGTAACAAGAACATATAAGACCGGCGAGATAGAAGTTCATGCGCTCAGAGGTGTCGACCTGACAATTACAAAAGGGGAGTTCACCGCAATCGCAGGACCTTCAGGATCAGGAAAGACAACACTGCTCAACATTATCGGCGGACTTGATACTCCTTCAAGCGGAGATGTTCTGCTCGGCGGAAAACTTATAAGCAAAATGAGCGGTTCTGAACTGTCGAATTTCAGACGGGACCATGTCGGGTTTATTTTTCAGAGCTACAATCTCATTCCTGTGCTTACAGTTGCGGAAAATATTGAATTCGTAATGCTTCTTCAGGATGTCGATAAAAAAGTGAGAAGACAGAAAGTTGAAGAAATATTAGGTGTTATCGGTCTATCCGGAAGTGCTGACAGACTACCGTCACAACTTTCCGGCGGTCAGCAGCAGAGAGTTGCGGTTGCACGCGCCATTGTTTCTGAACCTGATATCATTCTTGCCGATGAACCTACTGCAAATCTTGATTCAGTTACAGGATCAGCTCTTCTTGACATGATGAGAAAACTCAATGAAGACAAAGGGATAACTTTCATTTTTTCCACACACGATAAAATGATAATGGAAAGATCAAAAAGGCTTGTTATGCTTCATGACGGAAAGATAAAAAGCGATGAAAAAAGGTAGTTTTTTATTCATTCTACTGTTTCTGAATGCGTTTCTGATCGCAGAAGAATCTGTGGTGGATCTGAGGGGTTACTCCAGTTCAAACATGATGGTTTATGATGTTCCGGCAGGGTACAGTCTTCTGGGAATTGATGAACAGACCTATTTTGATTTCAGTAATCTTACAAGGATTTCGCTCATATCAACTCCAATTGAACAGCTGACGATCGAGACCGCTTATTCTGTTTCACCAAATGTCAGCGATCTTAACAGGACACTATTTTCATTCAATTCGCCATCAGTTGATAAATACAGACTTGTCGATCTGCCTGATAATATTTCAGAATATGACAATGGAGGGATAGGAGAAAATCTTGACAGGCTTGTATTCCAGATCAGACTTCCTTTTGCCGACATGACCTTGGGAAGACAGGCAATATCATTCGGAACTGCAAGATTTTTCAATCCGACAGATGTGTTTTCACCATTTTCATATCAGGATCTCAACAAAGAAGAGAAAGCAGGAGTTGATGCTGTCCGTGTTCAGATTCCTGCCGGCAAAATGAGCGAAATAGATGCCGGATATGTTTTCGGCAAATATGCGGACTGGAAAAAAAGTGCAGCGTTCCTTCGAGGCAGATTTGAAATAAAAGGGACAGAAATCGCAATAATTGCAATGGAATATAAAACTCACCTGATGGCGGGATTCAGTGTCAGTTCAAACATAAAAGGGGCCGGAGTGTGGCTCGAAGGTGCATACACATTTGCAAAACTCCTTGAAGAATATGACCATGACCAGGATTTTTTCAGAATCTCAGCCGGTGCGGAATATTATTTCACAGGGGATCTGTATATTTTCGGAGAATACCACTACAGCTATGCAGGAACTCTGAAAAGCAGAGACTATATGCTTAATTCATCAATGAATGCTACAGCTTATCAAGACAGCGGAGTCTATCTTCTGGGTGAACATTATTTTGCTCCAGGAATAAACTGGCAGGTACATCCGCTGGTTTCACTGTCGCTTCAGATACTTCTAAACTGCTCTGATCCATCCGCCATGATAATTCCCAAAATATCGTGGTCAGTAGAAGAGAACATCTTCCTCGACCTTGGAGCCACGATCAACGCAGGCAGAAGGATCTCATCAAAAGGACTCAACTCCGAATTCGGAAGCTATCCGGACAGCTATTATCTCAGTGCCAGATTGTATTTCTGATATTTTTTGAATCATTTCCGGAATTATGGTATAAACCTCTGTTTTTAGACAACTGTG
>DAOQAY010000161.1:0-5982 GCA_035354435.1 bacterium | reverse complement strand
TTGAAAAATACAGACTCTCCCTTAAAACAAAGAAAAAACATTCTGTAATTGAACAGATGACATGTGCTTCCAAATGCAGTAAGGATTTCTATGAGCACATGAAACCACTTTTACCCCTTCTGAACGAATCGCTCTCCTACTTTAAAATGAAATACGGACTGCTTATACACGACCGGCTGACAATTACCGATATCGATGGCCATCCCTACTCGCTGAGCGAAATACCTGTTAAAATCAAAGAGACCATTGCCGCATTTCTGGAGGTGCAGCGGGAGGAGATCATCGATTTTAGTATTATAATCGACTTAAGGGGGGTTGCCACCTAAAATTGCTGCTGACGACAATAATGAATACCAGTCGGTTTCTGATACAACGAACAATGAAATACAGAAAATAATCGCTTCGAAGAAAATACCAGAGATTAAAATGGTATTAGGCGAACTATATCTTGATACTTCAGATTTATGTGCCCTTTTAAATTACAGCCCGCGGGCAATTCAAAACCTTCGCAATAAAGGAATGAAACAAGTGCACCGAGATTCATCAGGTTCTGGTTGCCGAAAAGCGGCGATCTGAAGCTGAATTTTTCTCCATTTTTAAATTGAGCGGAAAACACCATGAGATTCCCTTCCCTTTTCACAAAACTGATAAACACATCAGCAGAACTGTCATGCGTCGAATATGTGAAAAGTTTTTCAGAAGGAATGAACTTCAAAAGTTTACGGTTATACTCATAGTCAAGACAAAGGATCACTCTTTACCTTGTAATATCAACAAGTTTCCTAAAATTATCGAATATCGCATCAACCGAATCATAGATATCGGCATGATCGAACTCTATTGAGGTAACAACAGAGGTTTCCGGCATATAATGAAGAAATTTCGGACCTTTATCAAAGTAAGCCGTGTCATATTCATCACCTTCTATGACAAAATAGCTTTCATCTTCGGAAAATGCCGCATTTGTTCCTGAAAATTCAGGAATTCCGCCGATCATGTACGATGGATTTCTGCCGATACCGGTCAGAAGCTCACTGAAAATAGTAGTTGTCGTGGTCTTTCCATGAGTCCCGGCAATTACAACGGGATGTTTTTTGTCAAAAAGGAACTTTTCCATAAATGACGGCATTGAATAAAAAGGAATGGTCCCTTTTGTAATAAATTCAGCCTCCTTTGATTTTCCGCCGAGCGCATTGCCGACAACTATCAGATCAGGTTTGTCGTTCTCAATAATATCGAAGAATCTGTCCATATTGTGACAAGGGATGTTCTCTTCCTTCAGTTTTGTGCTTACCGGAGGATAATATGCCAGATCCACACCGATAACATGTGCTCCCATTTTCTTGCAGATAAGAGCTATTGAACTTACTCCGGTGCCGCAGATGCGCGCAAAAAGAATCTTTTTTCCTTTAATTTTCATTTCTTATTCCATTGAAAACATTGATAATCTTTGAAAAAACATCAGAAAAGAACTTTCAGATCAAATCCCCAGTCGAGAACAAAATATTCTTCAGCAAGAAGCCTTCCACCGCTTTTGCTTTTCTGATCACTGTTCCCTATCCAAGGTGTCAACTCACTGTCAAGTCCCGGAATATAACTGTCTGATCCCATACCTGCATTTGTGAGATAATGTTTGTGCCTGTATCCGAATTTTGCGAAACCGCCAAACTCAATATATTTCCAGACTTGTGCAGACAGTTTCAACATTCCTGATATCTGAACCCACGGATCTTCAACAGGAAGTTTTGCAAATAATGAATTATCGTCATAAACCCATCTGGCATCAGCAATGGCATTATATGCATCACCTTTATTCGTATACATAACTTCAATATCTGTCCTGAGTTTGAAAACCTGTCCGAGATTTTTGTTCTCATAAAGATATATTTCAGTGCCGGTATTGATCGTGAAAGCTTCTTTCGGATCGTTGTAAATTGATTTTGATGAATTTACCGGAAGCGAAAAGAGCAGTTGCAGATAAGGTTCAGCGGTTGAATATCTTTTTGATGCGGCAGTTCTGAAATCAAGTTTGAAAAGACCGTCGCCCACACCGCTCTGTGCTTTGCCTGACGGAACAATAATATCAGAACCGTCTGGACTTTTGCTTTTGACATTCATTCCTGAAGGAGTTTTTACAGAAGCTGTGGGAAAAGTAATGTTTATTCCTACAAGCCAGCTCATAAAAACATTCTTTCTTTCCTGTGAAAAAGGAGCCCATTGAAGTCCGAATGAAATATCGCCGATACCTTTGTGCTCATAATCAAGATTTCCTGCCCACGGAAAAAGCTGCTGACCTGCAAGAGTTGAACTATCAGGAGCATTTACGGTATCAAACATCACCATTTTATACTGCTCAGAGATCACCACAGGAAGACCGAATGAAAAAGAAAGATTGTGGTAAAGACCTATTTCAAGGTCGAACAGCATTTTGTGCATATAATAAAGTGCCGGATTTCCTTCGTATTCTTTTGTTTCTACTCTTCTGCCTTCAGTAGAATAGTATGGTTTGCCGTTATCATCTTCATAAACATAATCAGCATAATTGTTATACTCTCTCTTTATAGATCCGAAATGATGGGTAGAAAGATACTGTATATCCAGATTAAGGTCAAAAGGATCGTTTTTGTCTGCGGAACTTGCGACATCCGTTACTTCCGCCGGATAAAGAGAAAAAAAGAACATACCGAATATGAATACTGATAAAACCTTTTTAAACATGAGCATCCTCCGGAATCCAATTTGATAGAGTATAGAAAATGTGGTTTTGGTAGTCAAGTTTTAGAGTTTAATTATTTATATCACAAAAGGAACTATCGCCGCAAGAATCAGCACATAGATTGCAAATGGATAAAGTGCTGTTTTTCTTATCATAAACACTAAGAATTTAAGAGACGCTATACTTACTAGCAGTGCTGCGATAAAACCGGCGGACAGAACTGTAATATCAATATTTCCCAAAGCACCTTTCCCTGATTCAAGCACCAGAGCACCCAAGATAGCCGGAATGGAAAGCATAAACGAATATTCAACAGCATTTTCACCCGACATCTTCCTCATAAGACCTGCCGAAATCGTTGAACCTGACCTTGAAACTCCCGGCAGAACTGCAATTCCCTGCAAAAAACCGATAAAAAGCGCATCCGTAAACGATATTTTATGTGCCGTATTGCCCTTTTTCATAAGAATCTGAGCTGTTATCAGAAAAACTCCGGTAATTACAAAACATATTGATAAATAGGATGGAGTATCCCTTAAGAACATAATGACCGGTTTTGTTGCAAAGACCATAAGTCCTGTAACAATCGTACTTGTAATAAGAAACAGAATATATTTATGTTCATTTCTTGCAGTAAGATCAAAAACGGATTTGAAAAGAGTTGTCACCTTGCGCCTGAAAAATATAAGAACAGCAAGAAGAGATGCGACATGCAATGCAATGTCATATATCATAGGAACTTCTTTCAGTCCCATTAAATGTTCAAGGAGAATAAGGTGTCCCGATGAACTTACTGGTAGGAATTCTGTCATTCCCTGCAAAATTCCCAGAAGAATTGATTCAATGAAATTCATAGGTTATCAATTCTGAGAAGGTCTTGCACATTCATAAGCAGTCGCAGGAGTTATCGCATGAACTACAAGATTCTTTTTAGTACCGTCACCGTCGGAAACATCAATCGTATAAACATCCCAGCATGTATCAGTAATATTCATCAAAAGAGACTGCGACGATTCCTCTACAGAATGGACATACGCTTTTACAACTGCAGTTGTAGGTCCTTTTGTAGTATCATAGGCATGAACTATAACTTTATAAGTTCCGTTTGCGGGTTTGTTTACAGCAAGTGTTTCCGGTCCCATTCCAGTAGTATTGTCAAGATCAAGATACGGATCATCTTTTTCATCACCTTCAACTCCCCAGTCAGGTCTTGCTCCGGAATATTGAGGTGAACAGTTCCAGAAATAGCAGTCTGAAACCGGATCGCCGTAAGTACCGTCAGGTCTGACAAGATGAATGTCCATATCGGCATTTTTATTGTCCCAGAGAAGCTTTACAGCAAGATCATCGTCAGAAATGGCTTCGACTGTACACTCAGCAGGGATACTGCTTATGCCTTTGTTGTTTATCACTATAAGTCTGATAACATAAATCCCCTTCATTTTTGCCTGAAATGCCGCCTTTGACACCTCATTTGTCGGATTATTATTGATCGGATAACCCGCTCTGTTGATGTCGTCAACTATATCGGTTGTTATACCTCCAGGAGTCGTTTTGGTTGTCCAGAGATACTTCAATTCAAGTTTGGAAGTTCCGTCACTGTCAACGCTGTCGCTCCCATCCATCGTAGCCCACTGAAGCACAGAAATCTTTTCCGGTTCACATGTAAGAACAGCTTTCGGAGCTTTATCAACATCCGGGCCGCACTTTAAAATTATTCTTTTGCTCTGATTCTTTCCATATTCGGTAGGATCATCATTTTCAATTAAAAGCTCACCAGTTATCGGTTCAGGATATTCCTTATCATTTCTGCATCCTATCTCAAGCTGAAGATTGCCTTTCGGTGCGATCTGGACTGAAGGTTCCGGAGGATTATTAATGAAAAAACCCATTTCATTGGCATTTTTTGATTTTCCGGCAGTAATTGAAACCGAAAGCAGCTTCAAAGTTGCAGTTCCTTCATTTTCAACCTGAAGTTTATTTACAAGTTCATCCTGAACATCCGAAAACACCATTATTTCATCTAGTGGATCAGCATCATCAATAGTTTTCACAACTATTCTTCCGGTCGGCTTTGTCTGACTTACAAGTTTAAGGTCAAAATTCGGATTGCATTTGTCGTTGCTTTTAATTCTAAGATATCTGACATGCTCTTCCCATGTTTCTGCAGTAGTTGAAATACCTATTCCTATCTCCTCATTATTTTTAAGACTTACAGGACCGCCGCTCACAGGATTACTTTCAATTATAAAATAACCAGTATCCTCAACACCGTTCTCATTAACGATCGTCATTGAATTTATGATAAGAGGTGTCGCATCATTACAGGTATAGCATCTGTTCATGACATATGTGAATTTTGTTAGTGACTTTTCATTAAAAAGCAGACCTGAAAAAACAACTTCATCATTTTTGGGTTTCAACCTGTTGTCTGTGCTGGAATAATTGCAATCAACGGTATCATCAGGCACTGTCTGACCGTCATTGACCACATCAGAATCAGGCAATACCAGCTCATCAGTTTTAGAATCGCTCTCATTACATGAAAGGAATGCAAAAAAAGCGATTACCAGCAAAAACAAAGTAAGAAAACTGAATTTCCTCATTTTATATCTCCCCGCACAAATCATTCATTAATTGACTGGACACATCTGAAACCAAGATTGTAATATCTGTAGTTCGGAAAAGACTTGTCCCTCGAATATGTCTTAATTTCATTTTCAAGTGAAACCCAGCTTCCGCCTCTAATGACTTTTTCCTGAGTAGGAGATTCCGCAGGTCCTGTAGGATTTTCAGCAACAGCACCATCAGTTCTTTTAATGTAATAAGAATCAATATTGTGCCATGAATCAGTCCATTCAGCAACATTTCCTGCCATGTTATAAACTCCATATGGTGAAACTCCGTCATCACCCCATGATGCACTGGTAACATCACCGAAAAGAGCCGAATAATTGGCTACAGTTGCTTCGATGTTGTCTGCCGGAGCCACATCTCCCCATGGATATTCTCTTAAAGTCTCACCTCTTGCAGCTTTTTCCCACTGTGCTTCAGTCGGAAGCGATTTCCCGGCCCAATTGCAGAAAATCTGAGCCTGATTCCATGAAACCCAGATCACAGGAAAGCCTGCATAATTCGAATTATAATAATAATTCTGATACATTATTGATGTAACATCATGAGGTTCGGTACAAACACCTGCATTCTGACAGAGTTGATACTGACTTATCGTGACTTCGTATTTATCAATATAATAGGATGTAAGA
>DAOQAY010000160.1:0-6033 GCA_035354435.1 bacterium | reverse complement strand
CGAAAATTACAAAAGGGGAACAGTTCTTAATCGGATCTTTGCAGTGAACTCTTGTTCCGGTAAGGTCATCAAGATTATTTCCGCTCGTAATATTCAATACTTCACCTTTTTTGACTGTGACATTGAAAGGTGTGCCTGGCGAAGAAGCCGGAATACCGTTGCCGCCCTTTATTTCGACGGTCGGAACGATTTCAAGCTCAACATCGACATCATTTGCACCAATAACCGTGAAATACCCCGGACCGTCGCTTCCTTCGCCAGTCTGGTCTTCATAAGTTGAAACATAGTAATCTGTTCCGAGTTTTTTAGACGGGAAGAGCAGAGATGCGTCATTTGATGAAAGATTCTCAAAAGGGTTGAACTGGTATATCGTTACAGGAACATCGCTCTGAATATGATAGCTCAGGAAGCTTGCCGAAGTCCCGATAAGCATTCTGTCGTCTTTTCTGGGTGTTACAAGTATTATTTCCTTTGGCGGAATGGTGATGGCAAAGCCGGAATCTTTATTGTCGCATTTCATCGCATCATAAGGATTGCCAAAAATGTCATTTTCAACGGTTTTGTAGCAGTAGGCGAATTCACTGACCGGAGCTTCTGTTCCGTCCGGAAGGGTTTTAAGCAGTTTTATTGTTGCAGTAAGAGACGGATGTGTATTTGCGATCGCGACAGAAAAGCTGTCATGCTCTGTCACAGGTTCCGACTTTCTGCCGTTGTAGAGTTTTGCTGTGTAGAATTCGCATCCTTCATAACTGCTTCCAGATGCCGCACAAGCCTCCGATTCACATTTTCCGAAAAAACACACGAGTCCGTTTTCACATGTTTCGACAGGAGTTTCATTAAGTCCGTCACCTTCCGCATTGCATTCGTAAATTGAATATTTGTCTGAAGGATTGCAGACTCTGGTTCCGGGGATACAGGTCACAGAATGATTTCCTTCATCTGGTGTTTCTTCACTGTCATCATCCTGTACTGAAATATCGTCAGTCTGATTTTCCTTGTCATTTTTCACAGTGTCACTGTCAGCCGGCAATATATCGCTGTCAGCGGATACCTCTCCATCGTGGAAGCTTTCATTATCGAGGATTGTATCTTCATCTTTTGTGCAGGAAAAGAACAGTGCCGGAATAACGAGAATCATAAGAATAAAGGTTTTTTTCATTGAATATCTCCAAATAAAAACACACAGGCTGATAATAAAACATAAACAGAGCATGTCAAGATCAAGGAAAGTAATATAGAATTCCGGCTGGACTGTTTAAAATTTATAAAAATCGTAAAACCGCTTGAATTTAGGTTTTTTGTGTGTTAGTATGAAAAACCATTTGTTAAATGGTTACAAAAAATTTTTTTGCTGAATACAAAAAAGATTCTGATTTAGCCGGTTTTTAATTTTAAAGGCGGTGTTAATGAAAACTATTGACTTTTTTCAGGAAGAATTACTTCGAGGTTGAGAACAGATTAAAAAAGGAGAACGCTTATGGAGAGAAAATTCCAGTCAGCTGTGAGAGAATCGACAAGAAGATCTATCGAGGATATCGGTCACGCCGATATAATTGTAGGAATTCCCTGTTATTTCAGTCAGAGCACTGTTGAAAAAGTAATGCTCCAGGCTGCCGAAGGCCTTAACAGATATTTTCCGGAAAAAAGATCGGTTATAATCATTTCAGATGGAGGTTCGACAGACGATACTAGAGAAGTGGCCTCAATGGCGGAAATTCATTATCCTTCGGTATCCAAGATTACTTCAATATACAGAGGCGTTCCCGGAAAAGGTTCTGCGATAAGGGAAGTGCTGGAGATAGGTGTGTTCCTGAACGCCGGAACTGTTATATTTGTTGATTCCGATCTCAGGTCGATAACTCCCGAGTGGATAAGAAATCTGGCAGAGCCGGTCATTGCAGGTTCGGATTTCGTCACGCCTGATTACAACCGTTACAAATTCGACGGCACGATAACGAATACGATAGTCTACAATTTGACCAGAGCTCTTTTCGGAGCTGACATCAGACAGCCGATAGGCGGTGACTTTGCAGTATCGAAAAAACTGGCAGCATTCTATCTTTCAAAGGATGTATGGGACACTGATGTGGCAAGATTCGGTATTGATATCTGGATGACGGTCAACGCCATTGCCGGAAGGTTCAAGCTCTGTCAGACAAGGCTCGGAGCCAAGATACACGGTGAGAAAGATCCTTCCTGCGATCTCAGCTCAATGTTCAGGCAGGTTGTCGGAACAATCTTTTCGATGCTTGAAGAGTATGAAGATTTCTGGAAGAATAATCACGGAAGTACTGCTGTTCCAGTTACCGGAGAGTTTGTCGGAATGGAGGCTCCGGCTTTTAAAATAAACGAAAAAGCGCTGATAGAATATTTCAAGACAGGTTTCACCAATTTTTCAGGTGTATGGAAAAAAATACTTGAAAGGTCTGATTATGATGAACTTGTCAGTCTCAGCTGTGCCGATAACGATCAGGTGCTTTTGAAAGATGAGACATGGGTGAGGATAGTTTACAGCTATGCGTGCGCTTTTCATCTTTCCCGTCTCCAGAGGTTTAAACTGCTTGATACGATGATACCGCTTTATTACTGCCGAGTCGCATCTCTTATAAAACAGCTTAAGTACAAAGATCATGATGAAGCCGAAAAGTTCTTTGACAGTCAGGCTGTGCTTTTCAGATCTATGAAAGGATTTCTGATGAATAAGTGGGATGATGCTAAAAAAAGAAGAGGGTATATCAGATGAAAAACAGGCTGATAGTTTTTACAGATCTTGACGGTACACTGCTTGATCCTGTGACATATGAGTGTCCGCAAAGGTCTCTTGAAGTGATAGCTTTTTTGCAGGAAAACGGGCATTTTGTAATTCCTGTGACGAGCAAAACTGTTTCTGAAATGAGGGCGGTATGTGAAAAGACAGGGATAAAAAACGGTTTTTCTGCTGAGAACGGAAGCTTTACTGAACTTATACTGGGAAATATCAGAAAAGTTATACGACTTGGAGGTATGGAAGGTGATGTGAAGAAAAAGTTCAGTAATCTTAGGACCATTTTCGGTGATAATATTGTAAGTACGGATGAAATGCCCCCCGAAATGTTAAAAGCTCTCACAGGACTTCAGGATGTTAAAGCAATGCTCGAAAGGAATTTCAGTGTGGTATTCACTTTCAGAGAGGGCATATCTCTTGAAGATTTAAGGCATGCCGCTTTGAAGGAAGAATGTCAGATTGTAAAAGGCGACAGATTCCATCATCTGATTTCTCTGTCGGCAGAGAAGGGGAAGGCGGTTTCCGCGATAAAGGACGAGATTGCATCAATATACAGCGGAGAGCAGATAACGACACTGGCATTCGGCAACAGTGAAAACGATATATCCATGCTCGAAGCGGTAGAACACCCTTTTGTGATATATGAGAAGGGGAATATCAAACCGTTAATGACAAAATTTCCCCCTGCTGTAATTCCGACGGTTGAAGGATGGCACAGGACTATTGAAATATTAAAAGATGCATTTTTTAAGGAGGAAACATGAGCGACATTTATCAGAACATCGTTCCGACATTTTCGATGCTCCGGTCTGAGGATCTGGATAAAATGGAAAAAGTCCTGAAGACTGAAAGTGCTGACAATCCGATGGGTGTAATAATTCCGGCACTTTACCGTGATATGGCATCTCCGGCGATGGCTCATATAATTGATGTCCTTTCCAGAACCGATTTTATTAAAAAGGTCTACATAAGTCTTGACAGGGCTGAGCACGGAGAATATCTGCATGCAAGAAAACTGGTTGAACCTCTGAAAGACAAGGTCGTCCTTTTGTATAATGATGCTCCTGAAGTACAGTCAATAATAAGCGGGATCGATAAAAACGGACTTCCTCTGGGGCCTCGAGGTAAGGGCAGGGCGGTCTGGAGTGCTTTGGGCTATGTTCTTGCACGAAAAGAAATTTCAGTCGTTGCTTTGCACGATGCGGATATTCTGACCTACGACAAACCTATGCTCATGAGGCTTTTTTATCCTGTAGTCCACAGGAAATATCTGTTTTCCAAAGCATATTATCCGAGATTTTCCAACAAGCTGAACGGAAGAGTGGTAAGACTTTTTCATCTGCCTTTTGTCAGGGCTCTGAAAGATATTCTCGGAAATATTGATTTCATTGAATTCATGGGTGATTTCAGATATCCGCTTTCCGGGGAGTGTGCAATGTTCCTTTCTGTAGCGAGTGAATTGAGATATCCTTCGGACTGGGGAATAGAGATAGGAATGTTGTCTGAGATATTCAGAACGACTCCTGTCAGCAGAATTTCTCAAATAGAGATTGCGGACCGATATGACCACAAGCATCAGGAGATCGGTGATGAGATGGAAGTCGGACTGAGTAAAATGGCATCTGATATCGCAAGGACTTTTTTTACTGTCCTTTCATCAAGAGGAATAATCATTTCAAAAGACATGATAAGAACTTTGAAACTCACTTATGTAAAAAATGCCAGAAGTTATATTTCAATATATGAAGGGCTCACGGAAATGAGCAGTTTTGAAAAGTTCGATCTCCACAGTGAACTTTGTACAATGGAGCAGTTTGCCGAATCTATAGATCACTCCTTCAGACTTTTCTGCAAAGAACCTCTGGGTTCACCAATGCTTCCGCTCTGGAGAAGGGTTGACATGGCCTTCGACGGTGTATCGAAGAATCTTGTGGAGGCCTATGATATCTATTCATGAAAGAATAATCAGTGGTTTTTGCAAGGAGCAGGTCACGGATATTCTGTTCAGAATTCTGTAATGATATCTTTTGTGATATTTGTGAGGATGGCTGTAGCGAGTTTTACGCTGTTCTCAAAGTCGGAATATGCCGATATTCCGTAGTGTGAGTGGGCATATCTTACCGGAATTCCTATGACTATAACAGGAACACCATTGTTTGAAAGATGAATAGGTGCGCCGTCTGTGGAACCTGCCGATCTTACCGCTGTCTGAACTGGAATATTGAATTTTTCCGCGATCTCCAGAGCATATTTCTGAAATCGGGGATTGGTTATCATCCTTGAATCAATGTGTCTGAGCATCGGACCTTTTTTGAGGACGGTCTGGGCCTGATATGCAGGAACTACTGTGTCATCGGCGGGACAGCCTTCGAAAACTATCGCTATGTCGGGCTTTATCCTGTTCGCTGTGACTGCCGCACCTCTTGTGCCTACCTCTTCCTGAGCTGAAAAAGCCCACACAGCGTTCACTTTCAACGCCTTTTTATAAACTTCCTTTAAAGTAAACAGTGCAGCTGCGCATCCGAGCCTGTCATCGAACGCCTTTCCGGTAAGTATGCCGTGCTTTTCATCATAAATGCATTCAACAGCAGGCACTACAGGAGCGGCAATGTCAATTCTGTAATCGTTTTTTATCTCTTCAGCGCTGGATGCTCCCACATCTATCACCATCTGCGAAATGTCCGGCGGAGTTTTCTTTTCGGCTTCAGTCATAAAGTGGGGCGGTTTGGCTGCGATCACTCCGGGAATGTAGATCCCGTCACGGTTTCTTACTCTGACAGGATGAGCAGGAATATTGTGGGCCACCCAGCCGCCCATCATTATAAATTCGAGCATTCCGTCAGGTCTCACTGCTTTTACCATGAAACCCACTTCATCGGTATGTGCGTCAAGCATTACAACCGGCATTCCTTTTTTAGTGTTTTGCATGTAAACATACAGATTTCTTAATGAATCTTCAGTGACAGTGACTGTATCCGGAAGTTCCTGCCTGATAATTTCAAGCACTTCATCTTCAAATCCTGATATTCCGTTTGCATTACTCAGAGTCTTTATCATTTCGATAGTGCTGTTCTTTTTCATCTTATATCTCCTTAAGTTCCACCTTTTCAAATTCGTTCAGAAATGAAATCATGAAATCAGCGAACGAATTGAGCATTTCGTCACCCCATTCCTTTGTGGCATGTTCAGGATGATCCGGTCCAATCCACCCGTTATCAGTAACATGGCTGATCATTCTCGGCACTGTCAGAGTGATGTTACTGAACTTT
>DAOQAY010000159.1:0-6044 GCA_035354435.1 bacterium | reverse complement strand
AGTGTCGATATCAATTCCAAGCCCTGCGAGTATCTCTTTTGCATCTTCATTGAAAAGTGAACTGTAGAAAACATGTTCCGCTGTCACATATTCGTGCTGCTCCTGTCTCGCTTCATAAAAAGCTGAAAGGATTATGTTATTGACCCGTTTTTCAAGCTGCATCAGTTACTCCTTCTCAATTATGCATTTAAGCGGAAATCCGCTTTTTTTAGCTTCATTTCTTACTTGTGTGCTTTTTGTTATTGCGATGTCATAACAATAGATTCCGGCGATTCCTTTTCCGTCATTATGGACAGTCAGCATTATTTCAGTGGCTTCCACCGCAGTTTTGTCGAATATTTTCTTAAGAATATCAACAACAAATTCCATTGTCGTATAGTTGTCATTCAGCATGATGACTTTATACATTGAAGGCCGTTTTATCCTGCTTTGAGCCTTGTTTTTAACTTTTGTCGTCCCTTCCGGAACGGCTATTCCTGTCATTAGAAAAGTTTCCTTGCGGTAATTTCGTTTTCGTAAGCTTTGACCGCCGTCAGGACTTTTGTCGAGACAGCCGGATCGTTTATTATTATGGCTCCTGACAGCACTCCGTTCTTAAAAAACAGTTTTCTGAATGAAGAACCGTCAGATTTTTCGTAATATGTCTGGTAATCCTCAGTAGTACCTATCGATATCAGTTTCATATCAAAAGCGTTAAGTGCGGCCGGGTAGATATCGTGTGCAAATGAGGCATTTCCTCCTGCAGCGTTGGTTCCTGCTACAGTTCCCTGTTTCATGGCCGGCATCCAGAGAGGAATTCCAGTCCCGAACTGTGCAGCGTCACCGCAAGCAAATATGTTTTCGGCAGAAGTTTCCATCCTTTCATTAACAAGAATGCCTCTGTCTGTATTAATGCAGCAATCCTTTGCAAGTGAAATTTCAGCACGGATACCTATGGCGAAAAGGACCATTCCGGTTTCTATTTTTCTGCCGTCCTGCAATGTTACAAAATGTTTTTCGTTTTCAGTAATAATGCCTTCTGTAGAAGCTCCTGTGATAATTTCAACTCCTTTAGACCTGATTGCAGCTGATAAAAATTCTGATGATTCTAAATCAAGCTGTATCGGAAGAAGTCTCGGAGCGCGCTCGATAACCGTTACTGAAATACCTTTTTTGACAAGCGACCAGACCGCTTCAAGTCCGAGAAGTCCGCCGCCTATCACAACTGCTTTTTTTATATTTCCGGAAAATGCTTCGACTTTTTTTGCATCGTTGATAGTCCTGACAGCAAATACAAATTCTTTTTCGAGAGCACTCTGCATTGGAACAAAAGGCGTGGCTCCTGTTGCAATGATGAGCGAATCATAAGAAAATATCTTGCCTGACATATCTATAACTTGCGAATTTTCCTTATCAATTTTCACAATCTTTACAGACAGTTGAAGATTTATCCTGTTTTCTGCATACCAGTCAGCCGGATTAAGATAGAAATTTGCCTTGTTCCCAACATTTCTGTCACCTATAAATTCGGTAAGATAAGGCCTGTAGTAAGGAAAATCGGGTTCTGAACTGAATATCGTGATAGAGCATTCAGAATCGGTTTTTCTTGCGGCTTTTGCTGCATTTATCCCTGCGGCGCCTGCTCCGATGATGACTATCTTTTTCATTATTTCTCCTTAGAATTCATGTCGCATCAGAAAAATACAGACAGTCTCGGTCCGAGCATAAAGTTGATATAGTGATTTGTTATGGTATCTTCTTTATGAATGACAACTGTGCCTGTGGGATCTTTTTCTTCATCAATATGTAAAGCTTTGAGCTGGTAAGCAAAACTGGTGAAAATTCCTATTGAAAGGTAGCTCTTAACATTATAGTCTATTCCGAGAAAAAGCTCGGGAGAAAAGAGGAATGTTTTTGCCTCATTACCGAGAGAAAGAAAAAATTCACCGAAAAATGTAATATCATCTGTTCTGATAAAATCGGCTCTTATTCCGGGACCGACAAGGAAACATGCAGAAGCACTATCATTTACAAGAGTCATGAAAAGGTGAAATTTTGCCATTAACCAGATCTGAGATGACAGCTGATACCCTGCGGCAAGAGAAGTGGCTGTGAAAGGAAGCCCTATCGTTGTGACGGTTGCAACATCCACCATGTGGCTGACTCCGACAAAATCGGTGCCGATATTGAGCATCCATTTGTTAATTTCACCGGGAACATTCTGATTGACAGCATCTTTAGATTTTTTCTTTTTTGTTTTAGAATGTTTTTTTTCTTTAACGGGAGATTCTTCGTCAACAGTCTGTTCTCCCTCATCGGACGGTATATTTTCAGCAGGCTGTAAAATATCTTCGGCAGACTGTTTGTCATCGGCAGCAGCCGTTTCTTCAGCAGGCTGTTCCTCTTCCTGTGCATAAACGGATAACACAAAAAACATGGCAATTAAGGCGATAATTAATTTTTTCATTTTATCCTCCGATAAAAAACTTCTGGAAATCTATCATAAACGGATTTTAAAATCAAACTGACTGGCGATTTCATTTTAGAAAGTCATCAAGAGTTTTTTCGATAACATTGAAATAATTATCGTATGAAATTATGTCGTATGCCTTTGTTGAAGTCATTATTTCAGGGATGCCTGTCATTTCTCCAAGCAGTGCGCCTGACTCATTATCGAAAAGATAGTATGTTTCGTCAGTAGTGTCGGAAATGCTTGAACGCCTTATTACAGTAAATGAAGGATCTGTGTGTATCCACGAAATGTATATCTCTTCTTTCGGTTTATTCACGCTGAAAATGAAGCTTTTCTCAAGCTCGAATGTAGTCGAAGAATATCTTTCAACTGTTATATTTCCGGTTTCTTGGAGGTGTTTTTTTGCAATATAGAAATTTGTTTCATTGAATCCTGTGAGATTCAGTACAGTATATTCCCTGTCAGAATTGGTTTCAAAAACCTTTTCAAAAGAACTGACATTAAAAATATAAATCTTATCAAAATACTCGGTATCGGTTGCTGGGACATCGTTATAATTCTTTACAGTGAAAGCGGCAAGGTTTAAACCCTCTTCACAAGTTAGTATGGTCGTTCCATTTCGCGGATATTCCCATAATTTAACTCCGTTTTCGATATAAAGTGCAGAAAAGTAGTCATTGCTCTGAGATATAACCGTACCGTCAAGAATACACCTTACCCTGCCTTCATAAGGCGCTATCCATTTAGAATTACCGGTTGAAAGATCTAGTCCGTTCACAAATTCATAATCTGCAAGAAGTGTTTCAGGAAATAAATATATATCAACAAGATTCGGAAGAGGCTCACTTTCCCATTTCAACTCACCTGTTCCGGTTGACAGAGCTTTAATTATGCTGCTGGAATTGCCGAATAAAACCGTGCCGTTCTGAATTTTAAAATCCGCTGTGATATTTTCACTCTCACCAAGTTTATAATTCCAGAGAAGTTCATTCTTTTCAATATCGAAAGCGCATATTTCCGATTCATTGCACAGAGAATATACTTTCCCCTCATTTACAAGAAAACCTTTTGTGTTTTTGTTGAATATAAGTTCAGAGTCAAAACTGATAACGGTCTTTCCATTTTCTACGGATAGCAGACAGACTTTATTTTCTTCGCAATTGCAGGCAATATACTTGTCAAATATTTTTAATTCTGGTGCTTCCTTATCTCCGGAAATAGATTTCTCCCATTTTGTCGAAAGAGGTTCGAGGTCTGCTGTAAGTATATGATTCTGTTCATTGTTCTTATAAATGAGGTATAATTTGCCGCCTGATTCTGTGTAGTAGAGAACTGTTCCGTCACGGTGTATATCGCTATTGCATGAAACTGAAAAAAAAAGTGAAAAGACAAATAATATAAGCACGCTATATTTCATTAATATTACACCCTCCGGAATTTTTACTTACTGCCGCATCAGCATCCGGGTCGCTGTCATCAGCAGGATTTTCATTATCAGAATAGTCACCATCAGAATCAGCATCGTAATTTCCAGTCTCGTTGTCCTCATCAGTCGTGACCTCATCAGAATCATAATAAACATCGTCATCGCCTGATATAGTATCATCATCATCGTTATTTTCTGATTCGGGACACTCAGAAAAATTAAAAGTTACTGTAAAAGGACCTCCTTTTGTAATATTTTCTGCAACAAAAGAATCGAGTGATGCAAAATAAACTCCCTTTTCGAGAGTGATCAAAATGTCTGCATCATTTCTAATCAGGCAGGGATTCTCCGTCTGGTCTGACAATATGTGTATGTCAATATCCTCTCTGGAATCATCACTGCCTGAGCCTGTTGTAATGGAAGCTGTCAGCGTTCCTTTACATAGTGCCTCGAATTTATAGATTATTTCGGGACCTGATTCGTTTATTCCAGATGTATCAAATGTGTTTTCAGAGCATTGGTAGCTGTCAAACAGATCGCTTGCATATCTATAAGTGTCATCGCTGTGAGTGAATGGAAAAGAATCAATAATTATAGGATGTTGTAAAGATCCAGTTCTGTCTGCAACAAAGTTTTCAGCAATTTTTTTCCATATTTCTTCTGTCGATTTGTCATAATTCAATGCCCACATTCCGCTTCCTGCAAGATTATTTTCGTTGGCGAAGGCGAATTTCAGTCCCAGACTCTCACCGTCATCATACCAGAGCTGATACCACTGTGATTCATCAGTCCATATTTTATAAGGAGTTTCTGAACCGTCATCCCAGTCTGAGCTTACTGTCGAATATTCGCTGAGAACTGTGTCAAAAAGAACAGATACCCCTTTTGCGGACTGAGTTCCGGGAAAATCACCATCAGTACTTGCCCATTTGACACCGTAGTAGGGATATCCTGCAATAAGTTTGCTTTTAATCGACTCACCGTTTTTGGAAATATATGTATTTACTGACTTTTCTACGCAAATTCCGTTTGCCGGCCACGGATCGGCAGAATAAAGAGGTGCGACCGGTCCGGGGTCTCCGCCTTTCCAGTGATAATCATAAAGCATCGCAAAAAAGTAGTCGACTCCGGTCATCGCTGAAAGATTCCAGTATCCTGACCAGTCAACAGCAGGAATTGCGGCTGATACTATCATTTCACTGTTTCTGGAATGAAAATATCCCCCCAGATCATTAAAAAAATCAATCAAGACTGCGGAAGTTATTTCTTTCAAACCTTCAAAATCTATATTGATTCCGTCTGCACCTGCGTTGTTTACCTGATTCCAGCAATTTTTGAAAAAAGCAGTTTTCTGAGTTTCATCTTCAATAAGCGATTTAACAATTTCCGTGTCAAAACCTGTTATGACAAGGTGCATTCTCACCCCGTATTTGTGCGCTTCATCGATAGGTGCACTTTCAGGCCAGCCGTGGCATTCGCCGAGAGTTCCGTTTGCTGACAATTCACAGGAAAAATACAGAATATCGGTTAAAAGTGTATATCTCAAATAATCAGTTCTGTTTTCCCAGTAAGGAAGATATCCGAATATAAGTTTATCTGTGACTGGAGTATAAACAGAAGAAAAACTCATTGGCACGGCTGATGGATTGCCAAATGAATTCAATGGCTTGTCTGAAATGTGCGATTTAAGTTCACTCATATGAATACTCTGAGCAGTCAAAGATAAACATGTAATGAATATAAGTGAATAGACTGTGAATTTAAACATAAAACGCTCCGGGAAACACCGAAAAAACAAGTTAATTCATACAGATATATCACAAAAAGTCAATGAAATGACTATACTGTTGCCTTGAAAGTTGACTTTTAATAAGGCTGATCTACTATTCTTCTGTAAACAGGCTAAAGAGGTTGAAATGAATCCTGATATTTTCAAACCGGTTTATGATTTTTTAGGGTTAAGCTATCCCGGTTCTTATATCACGATATTGTTTTTTTCGTTTTTTATGGCATTTCCGATAGTGTATATTACCGCAAAAAGACTTGGTCTAACTCCTTGGAAACAGATGCTTCTGCCTCTGACTATTGTGCCGACAGCGTTAGTTTTTTCAAGGATCTTTCACATTCTTTTCGAAGGGATGTTCATGTACTACATTGACGGACTGA
>DAOQAY010000158.1:0-6071 GCA_035354435.1 bacterium | reverse complement strand
CCGCAACTTCACCGAAACGCCTTCTCAGAACAGTCAGCATGGTGTCATCAAGGTCTGCAACTGTAAGCGGAAAAAGCTTTTTCTGCACAGCTATAGCCGTCAGAGAACCCAAACCTCCGCCTATTTCGACATAAAAACCCCTGTTTTCAGGAACAAGATCGACTATCCTGTGAAGAGTGTCGTCGTTAAATAGAAAATTCTGCGAAAAGTTCTTTTTTGCATGATCGCCCGACCAGGCAAGAAATTCCTTTATCTCTTTCAGGCTCATCTTCTTGTTCTCACAGTTGCGGCGACATCAAAGTCGACCGGAGTGAATTTCCCGTTTTTCAGATCCTCAAAAGCTGCTGCTGCAACCATTGCACCGTTATCCTGACAGTATTTCAATTCCGGAATGAACAGTTCCATTCCCTTTTCTTTTGCGAGCTTTGCAGACATTGCTCTAACTGCCGAATTTGCACTCACTCCGCCTGATACAACAAGAGCTTTATATTTATTCCTGCTCAGGGCCAGCCTCATTTTTCTTTCGATCAGTTCCACTATCCTGTCCTGAAAAGCAGCCATCAGTGAAGGCATATCGACGGTCCCTTCTTCAAGCACTCTTTTGACGGCAGATTTTATTCCGCTGAAGGAAAAAACTATCTCATCGGCGTATTTGTTGTTGTTTTTAAGCAGATACGGCAGTTTATATTTTAACTTGTTGCCGGTTGAAGCGAGCTTGTCGATCACAGGACCTCCCGGATAACCGAGATCTGCCATTTTTGCGACTTTATCGTAAGCTTCACCGGCAGCATCATCCATTGTCTCACCGAGAGTCACCTTTCCGCTTTCATTCACTTCTATGAGTGATGTATGTCCGCCGGAAACGACAAGTGCAAGATACGGAAATTGCGGTTTTTTATCTTTCAGAAGAAATGCACTCGAAATATGAGCATCCAGATGGTTGACAGCTATCAGCGGCTTGTTCCAGCCCATAGAAAGACCTTTTGCCGCACAAACTCCGACAAGAAGACTGCCGATAAGTCCCGGAAAATTGGTGACAGCGATCGCAGAAATATCATTACTGCTTTTTCCGCTTTCTTTCATTGCAGATTCTATTGCAGGAATTATCCAGGCGATATGGTTCCTTGCCGCTATTTCAGGGATTACACCGCCGAAAAGTTTATGAACACTTGTCTGTGAGACAGTTCTCTGGCTTAAGACTTCCATTTTCGAGGATACTACTGCAACTGAAGTGTCATCACAGCTGCTTTCTATTCCGAGTATGAATTCTGTCATGTCACCCCTGAATAAAACTGCGCAAAAGTGCTATTTCATCTGCCCATTTTTCCGGATCGGGAGTTTCAAGAATAAGTGGAATATTACGGGTAAAGCTCTGATTCATCAGCCATTTGAAGCAGACAATATCAATAAACCCTGCCCCTAGCTGTTCGTGCCTGTCAACACGGCTCATATGAGGTTTCTTTGAATCGTTGAGATGCATTCCTTTCAGATATTTCAGACCGGCAGTCTTTTCAAGTTCTCCGAAAGTCTTTATACAAGCTTCTTCAGTTTTAATATCATAGCCGGCAGTAAAAGCATGACAGGTGTCAATACATATTCCGACCCGCGACTTGTCTTCAACTTTATCAATAATTTCAGCAAGATGCTCGAATTTATATCCGACATTTGAACCCTGTCCCGCCGTATTCTCAATCACAGCAGAAACCCCTTTTGTCGCATCAAGTGCGATGTTGATGGATTCAGCTATCCTTTTCAGGCACTCTGTTTCGGAAATTTCCGACAAATGGCTTCCGGGGTGGAAATTAAGTCTGTCCAGACCAAGAACCTCGCATCTTTTCATTTCATCGATAAAAGCTGATCTTGATTTTTCCAGTCCTTCAGTAAGCGGATGACCGAGATTTATCAGATATGAATCGTGCGGAAGTATCGAATTTATTGAGAATTTATTATCTTCACAGTTCTTTTTGAAGGCAGTTATACTTTCTTTCGAAAGAGGAGCGGCATTCCATTGTTTCTGATTTTTGGTAAACAGGGCAAAAGCATTTGCACCGATTGCGACAGCATTTAACGGGGCGTTCTCCACTCCCCCTGAAGCTGAAACATGTGCTCCGATAAACAGCATATCCGGCCTATGCATAAGTTCTTGCAAATATTTTATCTCTTCTGGTATTTCTTCTGATCTCAAGCGCCATCCTTTCAAGCTGCTCGATAGTGTAGGAAGTAACATTTCTGGCTTCACCGGCAAGTACATTGGTGTTTACAAACCGCTGAAGATAATATTCGGCATTTTCAGGAATGAGTTCTATCATTTTATATATCCTTTCGTAGCTTTCTACCAGCGGAGGATACATCGTTGTTCGATACTCTACCTTCAAGCCCCGAGCTTTTTCAAGGATCTCTTTTGTAGCCGTAAGCCTTTGTTTCACCTCATCTTTATCTATTTTAGCACCGAGCTTTATATAAAGTTCCGGGGTAGTTTTGATGTCGATTGCGATGTGTGACAGATATGGAACTGCCTTTTCAATGAATTCGGGGCGCAGACCGTTTGAGTCGATCTTTATGTCCAGATTGAACCGTTCCTTTATTTCTTTCATCAGTCCGATGAGTTCTTCATAAAGTGTCGTTTCACCGCCGGAGAATGAAACTCCGTCAATGAATTTTGATCTTTTTTCGATCTCTGAAAGCACTGTCTCTCTGGGAATGATATCCTCTTTTTTCACTTCAAGGAGCGAGCCGTTGTGGCAGTACGGGCATCTAAGGTCACAACCTGCAAAGAAAAACACTGTGGCGATCCTGCCCGGAAAATCAATAAGCGATGTCTGCTGATGTCCTACAATGGGAAGCATTCTCTCCTCCAAAAACAATTAACCGCAAGATAGTATCACAAAGTCTGAAAAAATAAAGGATGAATCGGGATTTGTTTTTATACCGGTTTTAAGACTTTATCCACACGGTGTATTCGCCGGGTTTTTGAGTGTTTTTTTTCATTAATTATTCAGATATAATACATTGACACTTTAAGAATTCTCAAATTTGCGTAGAATCCCATTATTAAATAGCAGAATATATTCAAGCTATTACGAATATTTATTGCTTTTCTTAATTTCTAAACTTGACATTGGTTCGCCGACGAACTATGCTTTCAAAGTCGATTATGGAGGCTGTGATGAATAATAACTCCTTTATTTCAATAATCTCTGCCATCAGAGAGCGCGCAAACAAGATTATCGAACTGGAATTAAAACAAAGAAATATGATTGGGATTCTTCCAGCACATGGCAATGTTTTGCATAATTTGTTTATTAACGATGGAAAATTGCTTCAAAGTGAACTTGTAGAAAAAACAGGCAGAGTCAAATCAACAATAACCGGAATAATTGATACACTGGAGGCTAACGGATATGTCGAAAGAGATAAAAGCTTTCCAGATAAAAGAAATACTTTTGTAGTTTTAACAGAAAAGGGGCGAAGTGTTCAGAATGCATTTTATGAGATTTCAGAAAAACTGCTTGAAAAAACCTACAAAGATATTCCGGAAAATGAACAGGAACAGCTAAAAATAATTCTACTGAAAATACTTAAGAACATGAATTGATCAGGTTTTTGTAAATAATGAATGGAAAACTGTATTTTTTCAACCATATGGTTCGGTCACGAACCGTTAAGTTTCGGGAGGGAAAAATGAAAAAGATTTTAGCATCGGTTATTTTGGCAGGTTTATTATTTTCATGTGCATCAGCAGAAAAAACAAAAACTTATGGAGAAAAGATTATGACAAACAAAGAAAAGACCGTGGCATTAATTAAAAGTATTGAAACAGGCGATCACGCACCGATAGCCTACATTAATCCTGAAAAATACATTCAGCACAATCTGATGGCTGGCGATGGACTATCTGGTTTTGGCGAATTGCTTAAACAGCTTCCTCCGAACTCGGCAAAGGCTGAAGTTGTGAGAGCTTTTGAAGATGGCGATTTTGTTTTTACCCATACTGAATACAACTTTTTCGGACCTAAAATCGGGTTTGATATTTTCCGCTTTGAAAATGGAAAAATCGTCGAACATTGGGATAATTTAGCACCTATTCAGCAAAAAAACCCCAGCGGCAGAACACAGATCGACGGTGAAACAACAATTGTAGATAAGAATAAAACTGAATCAAATAAACAGGTTGTACAAAACTTCTTGAACGATATTTTGTATAGCCACAAACAAAATTTCACAGACTATATAAATCCACAGAAATATATCCAGCACAACAATGCCATTGCTGACGGACTTGACGGTTTCGGTGCTGCGATGAAAAATATGGCAGAAAACAGCCTTGTTATGGAATTTAAAAAAACACATAAAATTCTTGGCGAAGGGAACTTCGTCCTTGCCGTCAGCGAAGGAATTTTTGGCAAAAGCGAAGAAGTTACTTTTTATGACCTGTTCCGCCTTGAAGATAATAAAATTGTTGAACATTGGGATATAATTGAGCCACTTCTGCCAAAAAATCAGTGGAAAAATCAGAACGGCAAATTTGGATTCTGATGAATTCACATATGATCTGACTTCATCCAAACGGTGTATTCGCCTGATTTTTCGAAAATCTTTTCCCATCCGTTGCCGGGTCCGGTGTAATCGGAGCCGATGGAGACTGCGAGCGCTTCTTTTCCTTCACTGTTGAGCACAATTCCTGCAAATCCGGTGTGTTTTGCTGTGAGGTCGATCCAGCCCGATGATGATACTATGCCGGCTTTTTTCCTTATGCCGATGAGTGTTTTTATCTCTTCCCCGAGTCCCCAGTCGAAGTAATCAGGCCAGTAAATACATGGAGTTCCCGGCATTGTAAGGATGAAAGCATAAGCCTTTGACTTGAAATGAGGCGGACACGGCCAGCATCTCTGCCCCCAGTCATTTGCCGGACACGCAGGCGATGCCCCCATATCGTGATTATCGACAAAAGTGACCACAGAGCTTCTTTCCCCGGCATCTGATCTTGCATTAAGTCCATTCTTCAAATTGGCAGGATCAGCACTGTTGATCGCTCGTTTCAATATTATGTCAAAAGCACAGCCGCAGCTTTCCCTCGCCCAGCCTAAGATCCTTCTGCCTTCGTCAGCACCGTACCTTTTAACCATCGGATCGTTTGTCATATTTGGGGAATCCTGCCAGTATTCGCCGACAGAGAAATATTCGGTTTTTGCAGTATCTTTTATCAGTGCCACAACATCATTCACTTCATAACCCCAGACATAATCCCACCGCCAGCCGTCAACGCCGCACTCGTCCAAAAGCTCCGTCATCGCAAGTCTGAACCTTTCGTGAACAGCGGTATCTTCAATGTTCAGGTCATATTTGCCGTCCATGAAGGTTCCGCCGGTATCCCTGATCCCCATCGCCCAGCTGTTGCCAGGATAAGGCCAGATGTCATCACGCATCCTTGCACCGTCCCTGTGGTTCGTCACAAGATCGATAATTACCTTGATGTTCTTTTCATGCAGTTTTGATATAAGTTCTATCAGCTGCTTTTTTGTGCCGTACCTTGAATTAAGGTCGAAGTCCCGCCAGAAATAGCCTTCACCCCCGCCGTGTTTCCCGTTTGACTCCCAGTGCGAATCATCGATCCACGGAGGAGGCATGTAAACTATCGTGAACCCTGCATCGGCGATCTCATCGACCATGCCGGCAAGTATCTGATACCACGACTCTTTTCTTCCATCAACAGTACCGGTCCCTTTTGTTTTCACCAGATTCCAGTGAAAAGCCTGCAACATCACATCACGACCGTTTCCCCTGTTATACATCGATTCCTCCTTTAATCACTCCCCGCAGAGCGTTTGTGAGAAATATTTCACCATTTTTGAGTTTTTCAGTATCGAAATATTCCTCACGGACGATTATTCCTTTCAATTTAAGATAGCGGATAAAATACTTTCTGCAAATTCCTGCGACTATCTTTCCGTCACCGGGCGGCGTGAAAAATCCATCATCCGTTCTCACAAAAACATTGGTGTAACTTCCCTCAAGGACATTGCCGGTGTTTTTATCGATAAGGATCACTTCTTCGCCAATTTTTTCAGTAT
>DAOQAY010000157.1:0-6202 GCA_035354435.1 bacterium | reverse complement strand
AGTTCTTGGGCTCGCAAGCCTTCTTTTTTTTAAATTTTTTTACAGCTTCCTCAATTTTTCTATGATCTGTAACTGGTTTTATCTTTTTGGTGTTTTCCATTTCTATCTCCTATTTTGTTTTGGTAATAACAGCAAAATTGTCAAAGTCACTCCAAGCATCCAAAAAATCATCAATGGGAACATGTACATTGTGTCCATTAGGATGTCCAGGGTCATCAACAATAGCATAGAGGTTACCATCAAAATCTTCAAAAATTCCTTTAAATTCTACTGCATGACCCGCTGTTGGAATTTCAATTAAACCGCCAGTATAAGTTTCAAGAGGGCTGTCGACTATATCTGGAGAATTCCAAATTTCAGCTGCATCAAGTCCTATTATTATTTTTTCACCTGAATTGCTAGCATTCATTAAATCGTCTAAAGTAAAACCGTCTCTTTGGGATTCAAGTTCTATGCCGTGTTCTTCAATCAACTTTCCCACATCAGACAAAGGAGTGCCTCCGTTATCAGTATAAATTCCCATTTGCTCGCCCATATCTCTCATTTCAGTTTCTGAAACATTAATTCCGAAGTCATTCAAAATATCAGTTTGAACGGCGACAGCACATGAATTTGGTGCTTCCTGAGTGTGATAATGTTCGTTAGGATCAATAAAATCAGTTAAGTTTTCAAAAACCCTATTTGTAGCCGTTGAACCATCGTCAGAGCTCAATATAGAATCAGGCAAAAATTCCGAAAAAACATCTTTAAAATCAATTTCTTCATATTTATCTGAAATATCTTCGGAAAAAGAAGAGCCCAATGAATTACCAAAAAATGGCATTTTAAGTGGTTCATCAAAAAGACCGTTTCTACCTGGACCATCATAATTATCAGCTAAATTAGGAATTCCATCACCATCGGCATCTGCGAGAGCATTGTGATCAGGATTGTTTGGATTATAAAAAACACTGTGGGAATTCCAAGAAGGCGATCCTAAAAATCCACCCAAAGCCGACTCATTATTTTCAGAAAACAACGACTCTGTTTCTAAAAAGTCACTCTGTTCAAAAGAGTCTTGTTTTTCAAAGGACGACATGTCGTTGATAAAATCAAAGATGTTTTCGTGCATGCAAATAACCCCTCCCCAATAAAATTTTCAGGTTTCTCTTGCCACAAATTTAACTTGGTGTTTTTATCTCAAAAATTCAATGAAATTCGTTAATTTTCCATGAATAATAGCACACTATTTTATAAAAACCATTTAAATTCTAGGGTTTTATAAAATTTGTTTATTGATGCCTTTTTTTAAACGAAAGGGTGTTGAAAATAACGCTTACCCGATTTTAATTCAATGACCGCTCAACGAGAAATAAAATAGCAAATTGTATTAATTGTTATGATTCCCCTGCTTTTTATTCCTCACCCGTCACTGAGTTTTTCATATTCTTGAAAAACTCAAACCATCTCAACACGCTCACGACATAGGCTTTGGTTTCAGGATTATTGTAGATACGACCGGCAAGGAGTCCTTCGGTCGTTGTCGCTTTGGTTTCTGTGGAATGGGTTCCGCCGTTATACCCGGAAAGTGTTTTTATGAGATCTCCCTTATTATAGGTCAGAAGAGCAGCAAGGAACTTGGTTGAACATTCAGTTGCAAGCTCTGGCTGATTCAGTTTCTCATAATCGTGAGTCACCTTTCCTGTTGACACAATTAAAACAAAAAATAAGATAGCACGGTACTGATTTTCTTTCCGGAGGCAATATGTTACGGTGCATTTCAATAAAAGGTTGCAGACATCATAATTTAAAGAATTTTGATCTGGACATTCCGCATGAAAAGCTGGTTGTTGTGACCGGTGTGAGCGGTTCAGGTAAGACTTCGCTTGCTTTTGATACTATCTATGCCGAGGGTCAGAGACGATATGTCGAAAGTCTGTCAAGTTATGCAAGACAGTTCCTTGAGCTGTCCGAAAAACCCGATGCCGATCATATTGAAGGTCTGTCGCCAAGCATTGCGATCCAGCAGAGAGGTCTGAACGCTTCACCCCGCTCGATCGTCGGAACTACTACTGAAATTTATGACTATCTGCGACTTCTTTTCGCCCGTGCCGGAACTGTCCACTGTCACGAATGCGGCAGAGTTATCATCAAGACACCGGCAAGTCACATAATCGAGTCGGTGCTTAATATGGCTGACAAGAAAATAATGATACTATCCCCTCTCATTTCCGGAAGAAAAGGAACATATGAAAAAATGCTTGAAGATCTTCACAAAGAAGGCTATCTGCGCATAATGATTGATGGAACAGAACACAGGCTTGATGAAGAACTCCCCAAAATGGACAAAAACAAAAAGCATATAATAAGCCTTGTCGTGGACAGACTTGTCATCAAACCCGATATTGATGTGAACAGGGTCAGATCTTCAATTGAAACTGCCCTTCAGAAAAGTGAAGGCAAGGTGATAATAAAAGATACTGACGGAACTGAAAAACTGTTCAGCGAACATTTTGCATGTCCGTATTGCGATATTTACTATGATGAGATCGAACCCCGCTCTTTTTCATTCAATAATCCGGGTGGCGCATGTCCAGACTGCAACGGACTCGGTTTCAAGATGCACATGGACATCAATAAAATCCTCGTGGCTCCTGAAAAACCGTTTTACCGTGCAATGCCTTCAATTCAGGCTTTCACAAGAGTAATGGTCTCTCAGACGATCGAACATTACGGCGAAGATCCCAAACTTCCTTTCAATCAGCTTTCAAAAAAAGTGCAGGACGCGATCATTTACGGTTCAAAAGATGAGATAAATTTCAGCGTAAGGACGACCAATATGCGACATAAGTTCAAAAAGGCGTTCGAAGGAATAATTCCAATGCTGGAAAGAAGATACAGGGAGACCGAATCGGAAATGATACGGGTTGAACTCGGTGAACTTCTTGCTGAAGGAGTATGCCCTGCCTGCAACGGCACAAGACTTACAAAAAAAGCGCTCGCTGTGAAAATCGGCGGGCTTAATATTTATGAAATCGGTGAAATTCCGTTGAAAAAACTCTATAAAAACTTTGCCGATCGTGAATTTTTCAACTTTTCTCCGTATCAGTGGGAAATTGCAGATAAACTGGTCAGGGAGATCTCGCTGAGACTTTCTTTCCTTTTCAAAGTCGGTTTAGGATATCTCACTTTAAATAGAAAAACCGGCACACTTTCTGGCGGAGAGGCACAGAGAATACATCTTGCAACCCAGATCGGCTCAGCCCTCACCGGAGTTACTTATGTTCTCGACGAACCGAGCATCGGACTCCATCCTGACGATACAGATAAATTGATAACAATATTAAAGAATCTGCGTGATCTTGGAAATAATGTGATTGTTGTTGAACATGACCGTGACATGATAGAAGCCGCCGATTTTCTTATAGATCTCGGTCCCGGAGCCGGTGAAAAAGGTGGACATCTTCTTTTTGCCGGCGCTTCAAAAGATGTAGTAAATGCAAAAGATTCTATTACCGGCCAGTATCTGAGCGGTAAAAAAAGCATTCCAGTTCCTGAAAAAAGGAGAACACCGACCGGCTGGATAACTCTTGAAGGAGCAAAAACCAACAATTTAAAAAATGTGACTGCCGAAATTCCGCTTGGAGTATTCTGTTCGGTAACAGGAGTTTCAGGAAGCGGTAAAAGCTCACTAATCATGGAAACGCTTATCCCGGCTCTCAGAAAACAGCCCGGCAACTATAAAAAGATCACTATCAAAGGAAAAATAGAGGAACTTATCGAAATAGACCAGTCACCTATCGGACGCACACCAAGATCGAATCCTGCTACATATACCGGAGCATTCGGTCCGATAAGAGATCTTTTTACAGCGATGCCTGAATCAAAGGCAAGAGGATATTCCGCCGGAAGATTTTCTTTCAATGTAAAAGGCGGACGGTGCGAAACATGTCA
This sequence comes from bacterium, assembly GCA_035354435.1. Lineage (GTDB taxonomy): Bacteria > UBP6 > UBA1177 > UBA1177 > UBA1177 > JAKLDO01. Next base: position 2,269 of record DAOQAY010000157.1, on the reverse strand, counting down.
GGGAGCCGGAATAATTAAGATAGAAATGAACTTTATGCCTGACACTTTTGTCAAATGTCCCGATTGCGGCGGAAAAAGATTCAATGATGACACTCTCGAAATAAAATTCAAAGGTTACAGCATTTACGATGTTCTCAATATGGAAGTCGTAAAAGCGGCTGAACTTTTCTCACCATTCCCTTCAATAAAAAGAAAGCTCGACCTTCTTAACAGCATCGGTCTTGGATACATCAAGCTCGGTCAGCCTGCGCACACACTTTCAGGCGGAGAAGCTCAAAGAATAAAACTATCAAAGGAACTTGCTAAAAAAAGGTCTGACGGATCGGTCTATATTCTTGATGAACCCACTACAGGACTGCACTTCGATGATATTAAAAAACTGATAAAGATCCTGAACAGACTTGTCGATAAAGGGTCAACTGTCATAGTAATTGAACATAATCTTGACATAATTAAATCTTCTGACAACATAATTGACATCGGACCCCATGGCGGTGATGAAGGAGGTCATATCGTTGTATCAGGAACCCCCGAGCAGATAGTGAAATCCAGAAACTCACTTACCGGAAAACATTTGGCGGAGTTTATCAGGGCTTGAAAAATACAGTTTTTTTAGTTGCTTTTTTTCTTCTGACAACCCTTTACAGTTCAGATCTGCCCGGTGCAAATAATGGCTGGAAATTAAAAAAAGATCACGAGAGATTTCAAGTTTATGTCAGAGAAAAGACTGATTCTGATATTGATGAAGTTCAAGTGGTTGCATTGATATCAGGAACGATAAAAGAGGCTTATGATATAATTCTTGATATCGGTAATTATCCTCAGACTTTCGGACCTTATGTTATTCAGTCTGAAATCGTGAAAAAAGGTGTGGACTGCAACAATGTATATCTTCTTATGAATCCTCCTGTAATTGAAAAAAGGGAAACCTTTATTCGACTCTGCACCACATACAACTCATTTAATTCATTCAGTTTTTACTGGAAAAACATTCCGGACTCTCCTTTCGGGAAAAAAAAGAACATTGTGCCTATGGATCTCACTAACGGAAGCTGCACATTCACAGAAACTTCAACCATAGATGAGCTTCAGGTAATTTGTGAAGCATCTCTTGATCTTGGCGGTTCTATTCCGATCTTTGCGATCAATGAAATTAACACAAAAGCGATACCTCAAGTTATCTGGCAGATATACGATGAAATTTCAAAAAGAAGAGAAATGTCTGATCAGCTTTTCAATTCGTCTGCACCTGAATCTGAAAAAAAAATCCCCAAGAAAAAAGGGAAAAAAGAGAAATAAAATAAAAATCCAATGACAAAGCATATAGCGTGATTTAAAGAATTTCTTCAATATCGGCAAGATCTTTCATTCTTCCTACTGCTTTTTTATTTGTGATATACTGCTTTTTCCCAAGAAATTTTACAGAAATATCGCCGTACATCCCGTCAACAGCTCCGTTATATGCTTCATCCCATGAAACACCTGTGATTGAAGTCATTATATCAATTCGGATAGGTGGGACTCCAAGCTGAACAATTGAACCTTCATCAGAAAGATCTGCCTCATGGATCCCTTTTTTACCGAACCCGAAACTGTTTAAAGATTCGACAATTTTTTCAGCATTCTCAGTTGACGGTTTTACAAAGATATCAATGTTACCTGTAAAACTTGGCGAACCGTGATAAGCTCTTGCATAGGAACCGACGATTAGAAATTCAACTTCATTTCTTTTTAATAATTCTAAAAACTGGTTGAATTCTTTCTGAACTTGCAACATATTGTCTCCTGAATATTTCCATTGCGTCAACCCGCTCTTCCGGAGTTTTAGAAAGCCAGAACTTCAAGTTCATCTCAATTTCGTTATAACTCTCAAGAGATGATTTGTGTACGATTTTTTCAATCATTACAAAAGCATACTCAATTTTTTAAATAAGTATACCTGTTTTTACAATTAATGATTTTTTATGCGAAATATTTCTTAAATACTATTGTTGAGTTATGTCCGCCGAAACCGAGTGAATTGGAAAGCGCATAGTTAACGACTTTCGCTTTAGGCTTGTTAGGAACATAGTCCAGATCACATTCAGGGTCCGGAGTTTCATAATTCATTGTCGGAGGAACGATATCGTGCATAATTGCACATATCGAAGCAATCGCTTCGACAGCTCCGGCTGCACCAAGAAGATGCCCGGTCATTGATTTTGTAGAACTGACACAAAGTTCATAGGCATGAGTACCGAAAACATTCCTGATCGCTTTCGTTTCAAGC
>DAOQAY010000156.1:0-6291 GCA_035354435.1 bacterium | reverse complement strand
ATTTAGTATATTTTATGTAAGTTTTTGGGAGATAGAAATGAAAAAAATGCTGCTGGTACTTTTTATAGTTCCTGCGATGTTATTTGCCGAGGAATTTGTTGCTCCGGGAAGTGCTGAAGAGGTTCCCGTTCCTTCATTTATCAATCTCGATACAGTTGATCTCAGTACAGCTCCGGAAAAACATGAAGTTGTTTCTGGTGATACTCTCTGGGATTTAAGCAACACTTATCTTAAAAGTCCGTGGTACTGGCCTAAGGTATGGTCAATGAATCCTCAGATAAGCAATCCTCATCTTATATATCCCGGAGATATAATATCTTTCCGTTTTACTGGCGAAATGGTAATGCCTAAAGGTGAAGGTGTTGAAGGTGCAGGCAGCGAATATGAAGATGAAGGGGAAACTGATTCAGCAGCAAGGACTGGAAAAACACTTGATGCAACACCTGAAAATTACAAGGATTTTGTTAAGCTTGGCGGAAAATACAGAATAGACAGGTTTAAGCAGATTGATGATACGGTTTTTGATCTTGTTCAAAAGGGATTTATTGAAAACAAGGCGATGGATAATCTGGGTAAGGTCGTCGGCTCATATGAATCCAAGGATCTTCTTGCAACAGATGATAATGTCTATGTAAAACTCGGAAAAGTTTCGTTTGAAGTTGGTGAATATGTTGAATTCATAAATGTTAAAGATGCTGTAAAGCACCCTAAAACCAAAAAGAAAGTCGGAACAATGATCGACATAGTCGGAAGAGGAAAGGTTCTGGATGTTAATTCAGACAGGATCGCAACGGTAAAGATTGTTAAAGCCTTTGATGCTATTGAAAGAGGTTTTTTTATAAGGGAATATGTTAAGACCGAAAACAATATCAAAATCATTGAATCAACTGCAGAGATAAAAGCCACAATAATTACAGGATATGATCCTACTACATTTTACGGTCCGAGCTATATAGTTTATGTCGACAAGGGTTCAAAAGACGGACTTGAAAACGGCATGATGCTCACGGTGCACAGAAGAGGTGACGGTTTACAGAAACTTGATAAAAAAGTTAAGGAATCACAGCTTCCGTATGAGATGATAGGTGAGCTTGTAATTATGCAGACATATGAAGAAACGGCAGTTGCGGTAATTACTAAAAGTCTTACCGGGCTTGAGGCCGGTGATTCAGCAATTTTAGGCAGCGTTGAATAAATTTCTATTATTTCTATTACCTTTTCTGATCTCCCTGATACTTGTTTCTGCCGCAAATATTTATATAGGAAAGCTGTTCCCGGAAAAACAGGATGATATCGAATTGTTTTACATGCCGGGATATTTTGCAATCAATGAGATAGAAGTGCTCGACAGTTATATCAACAGAGCATCTTCACTCGAGGAATATCTTATTTTTAAGAATTCTATAATTGATTCGGCAAGAAAAATTGTCAGGAATTCTGAAATAGTTGCAAAGAATTGTGACGAAACGGTTTCTGTCAGATTAAAGCATTTTACAGGTTCAATTTCTCAGAATATTGAACAGATCCTGCCGGAAGAGCTGAATGAAGAAATATGGAAGGCATCATTATTAAAGATCAAAGGCGAATCATGGAAATTGAAAGATATTGTCCAGCACGGATTAAGAAAAAAGAAAGAAGAAACGCAGCTTTATGACAATATCAGATTGATAAATCTGAAGAAATGGATGCTGTTCGTTTCAACATTTTTTATAGTCATTACTGCATTTCTGACAGGTCTGGCGGTCTATTATTTTAATAAAACTTCAAAAATATCGAGATCTGCTGAAAATATTAAAAAAATCAATGCAATACTGAGTGATGAATCAGGTGAAGTTCAGCGGAAGTTGCAGAGAGAGCAGATTCTGAGCAAAAGAAAAAGTGCTCTGCTTGATACGATTCCTATCGGAATATTTTCCAGCGATATGAATGGAACGCTCTCATATATCAATAAAAAGATGTTTGAATGGTTCAATGTCAGCGAAGACTCGGCAGGCGATTCTGTAGAAACGGTTTTGCTGTCCATGGGTGTTGAAGATGTGAAAAACGGCAAGTTCATTTTTAATGGAAACATATACTGGATATTCGTTTCTGAAATATCGAGAGAAAACTTTTATTTTGTAAGGAACATCACAGAGCAGGAGGAGCTCGCAAGAAAGCTTCTTGATTCCGAAAGGCTGGTTTCGATCGGAGAGATGGCTTCAAGAATAACCCATGAAATAAGGAATCCGCTGAGCACGATCAAACTTAACAGTGAATATCTTGCTGAAAATGTTGTTGAACTTGATGATTCACAGATATCAGCTTCTCTTGAACTTATTGTTAAAGAAGTGGTAAGACTTGAATCAATTACCGACAAATACATGGACATGGTCCGTTACAGAAATAATGATGAAAGTGAAGTGCTTACGGTTCTTCCGGTGGATCTGCTTCAGCTGATTTCGTTCCATATGCCTGAATTTGATAAGAGAAATATTGAGATAAGTGTGGAGAAATGTGAGGGATGTACAGTTTCAATAACTTTATCATCTTTCAAGGAGATAATGCTCAATCTGTTTAAAAATGCCTGGGAAGAGCTTTCTGAAGGAGGTATAGTTCTTATCAATGGAAATATTGCAGAGAATAAAATTGTGCTTAAAATAGAAGACTCCGGAAGGGGTATTCCGGAAAGTGAAAGGGAAGCGGTTTTTAAGAATTTTTTTACTAAAAAACCTGGCGGTACAGGCATAGGTCTCAGCCATTCGAGAAAACTTGCTGTAGAGGCAGGGGGAAAGCTTTCTGCTACTGATTCAAAGATCGGAGGAGCATGTATGGTGCTGGAACTTCCTTTGAAAACAACTGATTTATAATGTTCATAATGAGGAATTCATGAGAGTCTTTTTTATTCTCTTTGTTCTGTGCTCGGTTTTAAGTCTTAACGCTGCTAAACTTTATTACAGCAACGGCACTTTTGAAGGTATGCAGAAAGCTGAAGGTTACAGTGCAGCACTTAACGGCATTTCTAAAGGTATTGCCGGAAATCCTGTGATAAAAATGAATGTAGGGAACAGAAACTACTCGATTTATAAAGATGCCGCAGGCTCTCTGCCGGTTTATTTTCTGGGTAAATATCCGGTTATTGCCGACAATCTGCTTTTCTGGCGCGGTACAAGATCTGTAAGCGAAATGGAAAAACAATACGGATTGAAACTTGTCGAGATACTTGACGACTATGAGTTGTATTCTTTCAGAGTGCTTTCAGGCGACAGTGTTGAAACTGCTGAAAAAATAGTCAATAACGGTGATGGCTATGCCTTTCCGAACCTTATCAGGCAGGCTGTCTTGAGATACACTCCGGCGCAAACTCCGGAAGATCCGTATTTTAATATGCAGTGGCATCTTGCAAACACAGGTTCTGTGGTAAATTACAATCTTGAAACTGTGAAATTAAAAAAAGGGAGTGATATAAAATTTCTTCAGATGCTTAAGTTTCTCAGCGATATAAAATTCAATGTCGATGACTCAATAAAAGTTGCCATCATGGATACCGGTGTTGTTCCTGATCACCCTGATCTCACAAATATTGAAACGGGCTATGATGCAATTGAAGATAAAGAAGGCGGAAATCCTGATACTTCGACCATAGCTGATCTGCAATGGTATGAAGTCGCATCGGTCGCTCACGGAACAACTTGTGCTGGAGTAAGTGCCGGTGTCGGCAATGGTATCGGAATGAGCGGTGTCTGTCCGTGGTGTAAGATCTATCCGGTAAGATATCTCGATGGTTTGAACGGCACCGCGATGGATGATGCCGTAATGCTTAAAGTATATGAAAAATATGTTGCCGATCCGAAGATCTCGGCAATAAATTGCAGTTTCGGACCGACATCGGAGTATGGAAATGTGCCGACAACTCCGGGTGAAATCGAAGCAATCGGCAACTTTATGCAGAACGGAAGAGGCGGACTTGGCGGTGTTGTTGTCTATGCATCAGGTAATGACGGTGTTGATGCAGGATATGAAAAGCTTATGGAAACAGAATTTAACCTTCAAAGGAATGGATTAGCGGTCAAAGGCGGAGTAATTTCAGTTGCGGCAACTTCACCTTGGGATACAAGGGTCACATATTCAAATTACGGTCCGAGCATTGATATCGCAGCACCTTCGCTTGAAGGGAATCCGGCAGTAGGAATAGCGACAGCGACCATTCCGGGATACGGTGACTATCAGAACGATTATACTTTGATGTTTTCAGGAACTTCTGCTGCTGCACCGGTGGTAACAGGATTTTTTGGAACTATATTCAGCATAAATCCTGAACTTACTCTTGAAGAAGCTGTGGAAATAATGAAACAGAGTTCGGATAAGGTTTATCCCGAAACGGGTTCGTGGGATGAAAACGGTCACAGCGTAAAATTCGGATGGGGAAGAGTTAATCTTTTAAAGGCGGCAAGGCTCGCCATGAATCTTGAAATGTGCTTCAATCCTGCTGAGAACGAAATTTGCGGAAACAATACAGATGATAATTGCGACGGTTTTGTAGATGAAGGCTGTGAGCCGGAACTTATTGCAGGGACCCCTTGTGAAAATGCGGCAGACTGTCTGTCCGGTGATCTTACTGAAGCTGATGCTGAATGCCTGAAAACTCTGAAGTACTGGATTTTCAAGGAAGGATATTGTGTCAGGAAGACAAACAACGCTCCATGTCCTGACGGAACAAAAGCTTTCGAATATACTTCAGACGGAAAGAATTATCTCTGTGCTGTTGAGTGCAGTGTTGCCAATCCGTGTAAAAGAGAAAAATATTACTGCAGCAATAATGTGCTGGGAATATGTCTTCCCAAGTGTCAGAAAGACAGTGACTGTAACGCAGGTTCATACTGCAATGTTGATGCTCAATGCGACAGACTTCCGTCATCTCTGGGCGGACCATGTGAAGATGACAGTGAATGTATAAGTCCAATGTGGTGTCTTCCTTATTTTGATGAAGGATACTGTACAGCTGACTGTGCTCCGGATGATGACTCAACCTGTCCTGACGGCGGTAGATGCGTCACGAGGAAAAGCGGCGGAAGTCAGAACACAAATATGTGTCTTTCCAGCTGTGATTCAGATAGCGACTGCAGAAATAACGACTACTACATCTGTCATGCAAGAATGAACGAGAAGACAGGAATGTGTTTCAGGAAGTGTAGAAATGATGCTGACTGTATGGATGTCGATGCAACTTGCAACACTGACGGCAGATGTGTTCCGGCAGGATGGACAGGATGGCCCGGAGATGATACCGGTGATACCGATGCAGTCGATAATGACATAACAGACGGAAATAACGATTCAGAAAATACCGATAGTGAAACAACCGACACTAGTGAACCGGAAAAGAAATCCGGAGATTCCGGCTGTGCAGTGACTACTTTTTAATTGACAATAGGGCAAAACTGTGTTTAATAACCCCGTTTTAGGTCTTAACCAGTTTGGAGGATGTTGAAATGGCAAACGATAAGAAAACAGCAAGCGGACAATCAAGCGGAATGGACAAATATTCCAAAATAGTAAAACTTCCGATAGACGACCGTTGCGACGGATGCGACAAAGTTGAAACTGTTGAAAGCGGGAAATTCTGTGCAAAATATGCAGAGCCGTCATTTCATTGGGAAAATGATCAGATCTGTTCTTTCGCTTCTCACATAAAGAGAGAAGTTAAAGTCAACAAGAAAATCATCAACCCACTTAAGGCTTCTAAAAGAGCTGCAGCTAAGAAGAAATAGCAGTATCAATTTTGCAGAAATTTTATTTCATTCATTATCCGGAACAAATATTCACTCTGAAGCAGAATGTCGAGGGTGGGATTCCTGTGCTTTCCTTTTTTCATGACATCACAGATTTTAACAGAATATCCTCATCAATAAAGCGATGGGGCATTCCATGCGGTGTTTTTTACGAAAGAACGGCATATCCGCTAAAACAATTCCTTTCTCAGGCTGATAAGTTCGATTATATTTTCACATTTGATCCTGATACTGCAAAGGCTCTCAGAGAAACAGGTTATCAAGGTCAGATATGCCTTTTCAGCAATTTCAGAATGCTTGTTCATGAAGGTTTTTTCAAAGATTTTAAAATAATTCCGGTTGTTTCAGGAAAATCAAATTACGATCTCGCAAAAACCAATAATCTTGAATGTATTTACTATGTTTCCGATAAAATGTGTGTCGCCGATTTCGGTTTGTGCATTTCAAGAAAAGGGAATGTGCAGAATCCTTTTAACTGTGATGCAAGATGCAGAGAAAAAAGCAAGGTGAAAGCCGGGCTGGA
>DAOQAY010000155.1:0-6308 GCA_035354435.1 bacterium | reverse complement strand
AGGAATTTGGAAACGGTCGGCGAGTTGATTTTATTATTGTTTCACTATCTGTTGGAGAAGGGTTTTTGAATAAAGAAAATCAAGCAGTTGAATGGAAAGAGTCATGGAAAGATGAATATCTTAAGTGGATTTGCGGTTTTGCAAATGCCGAGGGTGGAATTCTCGTAATTGGAAAAAATGACAATGGAAATGCAGTGGTATTGAGCAATATTGAAAAGCTTCTCGAAGATATTCCAAATAAAATAAAGGATGTTCTTGGTGTTATGGCAAATGTCAGCCTTGTAAAAGATTCAGGAAAAGAATTAATAGAGATCAAAGTCGAGCCATCTTCAAGCCCAGTAAGTTATAAAGGTGCATTTTATTATCGAAGTGGAAGCACTAAACAAGAATTGAAAGGTTCTGCTCTCAGTCATTTCCTTCTCGAAAAACAGGGTAGAACCTGGGATAGTGTTGCAGTCAGGGATATAAAAATAAATTCTCTGTCAAAGGGTGCTATCAGTCTCTTCAAGAAAATGGCAAAACAAAGTCAGAGAATCAATAAAGGAATTCTTAATGAGTCAATGTCTTCATTGATGGATAAGCTTGACCTAGTTGAAAAATCATACATTAAGAGGGCTGCTGTTTTGATGTTTTGTTCAAATCCTGAAAAATTTATAGCAGGATCTTTTGTGAAAATTGGATTTTTCCAAAATGAGTCGGAACTGCTTTATCACGATGAAATAAAAGGTGATTTATTCAGTCAGTCACAAAAAACGCTGGAAGTTCTTTTCAGCAAATATCTGAAAGCTGCAATAAATTATCATGGAATTCAGAGAATCGAAAGTTATCCGGTTCCTGATGATGCACTTCGGGAAGCGGTTCTTAATGCAATAATTCACAGAGATTATTCCGTTAATACTCCAATTCAGATTCGCATATATAATGACAGGATAAGTGTTTGTAATCCATGTGAACTTCCCGATAAGTGGACCGTGGAAAAACTTTTGAAGAAACATTCGTCCAGACCATTTAATCCACTCATTGCAAACGCTTTTTTCCGTGCTGGACTAATTGAGGCATGGGGAAGAGGAATACAAAGGATGTTCGATTCTTGTAAAAACGCAGGAACACCTAAACCGCGAATTATTTATGAAGAAGGAGAGCTCTGGGTTGAATTCCGCTTTTCCTTTTCTTATTTAAAAATAATCTCTGCTGTATCAAATAGCAGAAAGTTGGATGAAAAGTTGGATGAAAAGTTGGATGAAAAGTTGGATGAAAAGTTAAGTTCAGTTCGCATTAAAATAATCCGCTTAATGTATAAAAATCCAATGATTACAGTAACAGAGCTTGCACAAATTTTAAAAATCAGCAGAACAGCAATTGACAAAAATATCCAAATTTTAAAATCCAAGGGTTTTGTTTCCCGTATTGGTGGAGCTAAAGGCGGTTGTTGGGAGATTAAAAGATCTGATAAAACATCTGAATAATCTAAATTTTTTTCTGACTTGAAAATAGTAATTTTTCTATGTCACTTCAACTTGACATTTGTATTTTGCGGAATTATTCTCAACCGCTTCGAGTTTTTTATTTAATTAATATATGGTGAAATTATGAACAGAATTGTCGTGCATCCGGTGCTTGAAGTTCCGAAAGACCGGAATGAAGTTGAATTTGTATTTGACGGGCGGAAAATGAAAGGGTTCGAGGGCGAAATGGTGAGTTCAGCCCTTTTCGCCAACGGTGTAAAAAGGTTTTCGATCCACAGAAAAGGGAATGCTCCTCAGGGAATTTTCTGTGCCAACGGTCAGTGCAGTCAATGTACTGTAATTATTGATGGAAAGCCGCTCAAATCCTGCATAACTCCGCTGAGTGGTGGGATGGATATCAAAACGATGGAGCATCTTCCCGAACTTCCTGCTGATGATTCACCTCTGGCAGGTTATGAAAGAAAGTGTGTTGTTTGTGATGTTCTGGTTGTCGGCGGCGGCCCGAGCGGTCTTACCAGCACAATTGAACTCGCAAAGCTCGGTTTCAGAGTTGTCCTTGTTGATGATAAGGCGCATCTTGGCGGTAAACTGCTTCTTCAGACACACAAATTCTTCGGAAGTGAAGAAGATTGTTATGCCGGAACAAGAGGAATAAATATCGGTCACATACTTGAGGATGAAGTAAGAAGGTTCAGCAATGTTAAAGTTTTCACCGAAACTAGTATTGTCGGTGTTTACAAAGATAAGAAAGCAGGTCTTTTTGTTGAAAATAAGCATTATGTGATTGTCGATTTCAAAGGAATCATCATTTCTGCCGGAGCAAGAGAAAAATCAATAGTTTTTCCCGGCAACGATCTTCCGGGAGTTTACGGAGCCGGAGCATTCCAGACACTTGTGAACAGAGATCTTGTCAAATCATCGGACAAAGTTCTTATAGTCGGGAGCGGCAATGTCGGTCTGATAGGTGCATATCATGCTCTTCAGGCAGGGATCAAAGTGGCAGGTATCGTTGAAATAGCCAGCGAAATAAGCGGATACAAAGTTCATGCTGACAAAATTAAGAGAATGGGCGTTCCGATATATCTCAATACAACAGTTCTCTGTGCCGAAGGTAACGGCAAGGTCGAAAGAGTGACCATCGCTGAAGTTGACGGTGCGTGGAATCCTGTTCTTGAGACTGCACGGACTTTTGAAGTTGATACTCTTCTTGTTGCCGCAGGACTTTCATCAGCCGATGAATTTTTTGATATGGCTGAAAAGTTCGAGTTCAAAGTTATCAAGACAGGCGATGCTGAAGAAATAGCTGAGGCAAGTTCTGCAATGTTCGGCGGCAGGATCTCAGGGCTGAAAATGGCAGCACTTCTTGGCAGACATGATGTCGTTGTTGATGATACATGGTATAAAAAGGCAGAAGTGCTCAAATCAAAACCGGGAATAATTCATCCGTTATCACCAGTCGGGATCACAGCAAAGTTTAAACCTAATTTCAGCTGTCTTCAGGAAATACCATGCAATCCGTGTACGACAGTCTGCCCGAAAAACGCAATAAAACTGATGGATAAATCAGGCACGATCATGGATATTCCTTACCTTGCCGGTGAATGTATCGGCTGCGGGATATGTGTTGCGGCATGTCCCGGACTTGCAATAACGCTTGTCAGAAAAACTGATGACGAAACTGCTGAAGTAGTGCTTCCCTACGAATTCAATTGCAGTTACAAAACGGGTGATATGATCCCGCTTACAGATATTGACGGAAAATATCTGGAAGATGGAAAAATCACGAAAATAACATTTAATAAAAAATATAAGACGACACTCATTACAGTTTCTACATCGCTGAAAAACGCTGTAAAAGTCATGGGTATCAGAGTTCAGGATGAATTGTTTACAAAACCGCTTAAAGAAGCTGATTATGAATATATTCCTGAAAACGGTATCGTATGCAGGTGCGAAAGGGTTGCACTTAAAGAAGTGATTGATTTCATTAAAGAAAACAATGTCCGTGACATCTGCCAGCTTAAACAGATAAGAGTCGGAATGGGAGCATGCGGAAGCAAAACTTGCAGTGTCCAGATGCCAAGAGTGTTCAAGGCGGCCGGCGTAAACTGGTCTGAAGTCACAGAGGGAACCAAGCGACCCTTATGCGTTGAAACTCCGATGTATGCAATAATCAATGAGGATGGAGAATAATATGAATAATTATGATTTTCTTATAATCGGTGGCGGAAGTGTCGGAACTCCTCTTGCATATCATCTTGCAAAAAAAGGAAAAAAAGTCTGTGTGCTTGACAAGCACGCTTCTCACGGAAGAGGACAGAACAGGGCTGCAATAGGTGGCATTAGAGCCACATTCAGTGACCCTGCAAAAATCACAATCTGTACGATGGCGCTTAATGAAATAAGAAATATGCTTCCTGAACATGGCATTGATGTGGACTGGATTGAGGGCGGATATATTTTCCCGGTTTATGACACGGAAAGAGAAAGAAGCCTCAAAAATCTTCTCAAAGTACAAAAAAAATTTGGACTTAACATCGACTGGATTGATGCCGATTCAGTGAAAGAACTGGTGCCTGGAATTGCTGACAACGGTCTTCGAGGTGGAACTTTTTCACCGAACGATGGAAGTGCATCACCTTTAAATACAAACGGTGCCTATTTCAAGCTTGCCACAGCAGCCGGTGCCGAATTCAAATTTTATGAAAATGTCCTTTCCATGGAAGTTGCCGGCAGAAAAATTGTCAGCGTTAAAACAAACAAGGGCACATACAGTGCTGCTGTAGTTATAAATGCAGCCGGTGCTGATGCGAGAGATATCGGAAAAATGTATGGTGCAGATCTTCCGGTATTTCCTGATTCCCATGAAGCGGGAGTGACGGAACCTGTTAAATATTTTCTCAAACCGATGGTAGTCGATATCAGACCCGATGCTCATTCACACAATTATTATTATTATCAGAACAAGGAAGGACAGTTTGTGTTCTGTATAACTCCATATCCGAGTCTGGTCGGAAAAGATATTGATAATACTAGCGAATTTCTTCCTCTGATAATAAAAAGGATGCTTGAACTTCATCCGAGACTCAGAAATCTCAGGATCAGACGGACATGGCGCGGACTTTATCCAATGACTCCCGATGGATTCCCTATTGTCGGGTTTATCAAAGAAATTGACAATGTTTTCAATGCAGTGGGAATGTGCGGACAGGGATTTATGCTCGGACTCGGACTCGGGAAAATGATTTCTGAAATTCTTGTTGACAACTCGAAAGAATATGACTCTATTCTTGAACAGCTTACACTTTACCGTGATTTCTCCGGTGACGAGATGCTGAAATGATAAAGCATATCGTAATGTGGAAACTCAAGGATTCCGCTCATGGAAACACGAAAGAGCAGAACGCAGGACTGATGAAAGAGATACTTGAAGCTCTCAATGGCAAGATCGCCGGTCTGATAAAGCTCGAAGTAGGAATTGATTTTTCAAAGACCGACACCAGCTATGATGTTGTGCTCTATTCTGAGTTCTCATCAAAAAAAGACCTTGATTTTTATCAGGCACACCCGGAACACAAAGCCGTCATCCCTTTTATCGTGGAAGCAAAATCCGAAAAAAAAGTAGTCGATTACGAATCCTGAAGATATGCGTACTACTATCATAATTTCATTTCTTGTGTTTTTTTTCTCTCTTCAAGCTGCTGTAAAAACCAGTCTTGATATTATCTCATCGGGTGGGTTTAAGGAGCTTTACGGAAAGAAGGTTGCTCTTGTTATCAATCATACTTCTGTTGATTCGAACGGAAAACATATAATCGACTTAATGCTTGATAAAAAGATTAGCGTTGTTCGAATTTTCACCCCCGAACATGGATTGACAGGAACTCTGGAAGGAAGCATAACTGATTCATTATATAAAGGAATTCAGGTTATTTCGCTTTACGGCAGTAATAGAAAACCGAAACCGGAACAGATCACAGATGCCGATATAATTGTCTTTGATATTCAGGATGCAGGTGCCAGATATTACACCTACCTTGCAACTCTTGTCTATATTCTTGAAGCGGCAAAAACTGCCGGGAAGCCTGTGATAGTGCTGGATAGACCTAATCCGGCTGGTGGTGAGATAGTTTCAGGTTTTGTTCCGCCAGATGAACTGACCGGTAAATTTACGAGCATTTTCCCAATCCCGACAAGACATGGAATGACAATCGGTGAAATTGCAAAACTGTTTAATGATCATTTTGGAATAAAAGCAGATCTCAAAGTAATAAAAATGGAAGGGTGGAAGCGGTCAATGCTGTGGAAAGATACAGGACTTAAGTGGATACCGCCGTCGCCGAACCTTAAAACTCCGGAATCAGCAGTAATTTATTCCGCAATCGGATGGATCGAAACTGCGAACATATCGGTTGGAAGGGGAACTGATTCGCCATTTTTCATTTACGGATCTCCATTTATTGACGGGGAAAAACTTAAAAAAGCATTGTCAGATACCAGTCTTAGAGGTGTTTCAATTGAATCTGCATCTTTCACTCCTGATGATAAAAACCATAAATATTACGGCAAGTTGTGTAACGGCATAAAGTTTAACATAAATGATCTGAAAGAATTCAGCCCTGAACTTTCCGGTCTTTATCTTCTTACAATTTTGCAAAAACTTTACCCGGATCAGCTGAAATTCAGCGGTGACTTCGACCTGAGCATCGGAGCCCGCGGAATAATTGAAAAGATCAAGTCAGGAGCGACCGCTCTGGATATTTATAAGGAAATGGAGACTTCATCAGATAAATTCAAAGATATCCGCAAAAAATTTCTTCTTTACTAATTTGGGTGCCATTA
>DAOQAY010000154.1:0-6400 GCA_035354435.1 bacterium | reverse complement strand
TTGCCGTTCTCACCGAGAGCACAAGTAAAGTTAGATCCTGCACTTATCTCAGCTATCTCCGGCGGAACCGGCGCACCAGCTGTTCCAGCGCAGACACCGGAGCTGTTACATTTATCACCTGTCGTATTCAGCGAACCGTCGTCACAAACACTGTTTTCGCTTGCATTGAACCAGACATCCGGAGTTTCAGGATTACAGATTTTGCATAAATTTGTCGGATCGGTTGCACCTTGCGCATAACAAACACCATCAATGTAACACAGATCATTAACTGCCGGACACGCCGCTTCAGTTGTTACGGCACTTTCTCCGGAAGTTCCCGTGAACAGTACAGAATAATCAAACCCGTCAGACATTGAACCTTTTACTTCGCAGTACAGCAGTTCAGGATAATATTCTCCCAAACCGGAATCATAAGTCGCATCCATTTCAGCACATTCTCCGCTTCCCAGCGACATCGAAAACAGTATGTCAAAACCGGAACCTGTATCCACGGAATTTCCATTCACTTTAACATTTTCTATATTGAAACTTCCGCATTTTCCTGAAAATTCACCCGGTTTTAAAACATCCGGCGTTATTGTTTCCGTACATGAATTGCATAAAGTAATATGTTTTGACACCTTGCTTCCATGAGCCACTGTACCAAAATCATATTTTTTTCCGATACTTATCTTCGCACAACTGCCGTCATCAATTATGTCGGTATCATCATCTGTATCAGCATCAGGACTTTCATCGGAACTTACATCAGAATCAGCTTCCTGTTCATCAGGTTCCGTAATGTCGTCTGTGTCATTTTCAAAAGGCTGATCGACATCCGCATCTGATTCATCATCTAAAAACGGATTATCATTTATTTCATCGGTGTCTGTTGATGTATCATTAACTTCAACATTATCGACATCGCTGATGTTTTCCTTCTTGCTGTCACTATCGCAGGAAAACAGAATAAAACTGAAAAAGACGAAAATGAAACATAATCTTTTCATAATACACCCCGTACAAAAAAATTCACTGACATAACTTGGTCAGATATTTACATTTTTTTTCTTAGAAATTCAATTTTTTCTCTATTTCCCCAGTTCATTGAGGATGGATTTTCTCACGGTTTGTGCAAGTTCTTCCTTGGTATAGCCTTTAGGATCGATTGCGGGGAGGTATACGACTTCGATCTTTTTGAAGGGGTGAGGGAGTTTTCTGTTTCTGGGAAATGCTTCATATGCTCCTTTGATGGCAACCGGTACGACAGGGACATTCAGTTCGCAGGATAGAAGCGCAAATGTCTGTTTGAAATCGGCGAGTTTGCCGTCTCTGCTTCTTGTTCCTTCAGGAAATATAATAATGTTGCGCCCTTTTTTGAGGACTGATGCCATTCTCTTTATCGAATCAATGAAATCTTCGCCTTCTTTCATAATTATTATGTTGTTTCTGTTGGCAAGGAACTTCCGCCACTTTCTTTTAAAATGTTTTTCCTTGGCAAAGAAATATGTATTTCTGAACATTTTAGCAGAGATCTTGGAAACGACAAAAAGCCCATCGATGATACTTTGATGGTTCGGGGCGAATATCACAGGACTGTCCGGCAGATCCTCATGTCCGCTGAACCTCAACCTGAAAAAGAATCTCAGTGTCACAGTCAGATAGAACCTTATCCACAGATGATAAAATGCACTTTTAGGAAGGTCGATATCTATATGAAAATTTTCTTTAAGTATTGTTTTCCAGCTTTCATTTTCAACTTCACTTGTCATTTTTTCAGCTGTTATAAATTCTGAAAGCTTCCGGATCGTTGAATTAGTCACAAGATCCGATTCCGTCATTTTTATCTTGAATTCCGAAGTGATAAAACCGATAAGCTCAATCTTATCAAGTGAATCAAGTCCCAGATCTATTTCAATGTGATCGTCAGGGAATATCTCGACAGAATCATTTTTGGAAAAATATTCTGAAAGCCGCACATATACAAAATCGACAGGTTTTTCAGAATTTTTCTTTTCGTTTTCTCTGTTCGTTAAAAATGAATCAAGCTTGAATCTCTGAAGCTTTTCCAGTCTGGTTCTCGGAAACGGCTCGTTCACAAGGACAAATTTCAATATCTTTTTGTGGTGACTGGCAGTTGAATTATATTTATCAATTATCTCCCAGCGGACAAACTCTTCAAGATTGGGAACCTGCTTTTCAACAAGCACTTTTTCATCCGGTCTGATAATCGCCGTCAGATTTCCATTACTCATGATAACAGCAGCTTCCAGCACAAGATTATTCAATGATTCCAATGCTTTTTCGATTTCGACCGGATTGACATTCTTACCGTTTGGAAGCACAAGAATCTCTTTTTTTCTTCCCGTTATCTTTAATCTTCCATGACTGTCAAATTCGCCGAAATCACCAGTATAAAGCCAGCCGTCACGCAAGACTTCCGCAGTTTCTTCAGGACGGTTGTAGTAACCTTTCATTATATTTTTTCCGGTAGCCACTATTTCGCCTTCGATTATCTTTACAGTTCCTTTTTCAAGTTCTGTGCCGACACAACCGGCCATTCCCTTTCCCGGTCTGGGAAATGTTATCATCGGAGAAGCTTCTGTCATACCATAGCCTTCACCTATTGCAAAACCCAGCGTTTTAAATTTATGCCATGTAACAGGGTCAAGCTTAGCACCGCCGCAGATTATGTGCCTTACATTACCGCCGAATTTTTTTGAGACCGATCTGAAAACTATTTTTGAAAAAGTGATATCGTTCACGACTTTTGCAAGCCTGTAAAGCCTTTTTGCAATAAAACTGCTGTCAATCTTCTGCATAATGCCTTTTATAAGCATCTCATAAAATCTCGGCACGGCCAGAAGCATGGTAGGTTTCGCTTTCTGCATCATATCCATAATATCTAATGAATTGAGTGACGGAGCTATAGCAGTCGAACCGCCACCGGCAAAAACGGCTATTACCGTACCCATTATCGGAAATATGTGATGCAGAGGAAGTATCATAAGAACAACTTCGTCTTCGGTATAATAACCGGAAGCGGCAAGTTTTTCGAGATTTGCCTGCATATTCGTGAAGGAAAGCATTACTCCTTTGGGATCTCCGGTCGTTCCTGAAGTATAGATCAAAAGAGCAGTCCGTTCCATATCTTTAAAATCCAGAGCCTCCGGAGTCCGTTTTTTCTCATCTGCCGGAATATTTTCAAAGACTATGACCCTGATATCTTTTTTACCGGAAAGCTCAATAGATCCGGCAACTTTATCATAAAGTTTCTTCGATGTGAATACTACCGCCGGCTCACAGTCATTGATTATATAAGCAATATCTTCACTGACACTCATAAAATCGACAGGAGTTACAGAGCCGCCAGCTTTCCAGATACCGTAAATTGCATAAATATATTCCGGTCTGTTCTCGCTGATTATTAGAACTCTCTCTCCAGTTGCATCGCCAAGAACATCAAAGAAATAGTCAATATTTGCAAGAACTTCACTATATGAAATTTCTTTTTCTGAAGTAAATACAGCAGTCTTTTGCAGTGGTCTGATAAACAACTTGCACCTCACATCCTGAACAACAACACAAAGCGAGTTTATTCAAGCACCAGTCAATGTAAAGAAAGTAAACTCCAAAAAAATTGAACTATTTCTCCATGCGGTGTATCTTTTGTCACCGTTTGATCTTGGAGAACCGGAATGGATAACAGAAACGATTTCTGCTTTGGTTGTTTTGCTCCTAAAAGCAGTGATTATAAATGTAAGGTCTGCGGATATGTCTATGATCTGAAAGAAGGTCCAGAGCAGTCTCATCTATTCCCCGGAACTGTACTCAATAACAGATATATTGTGGGAAAAGTGATCGGCGCAGGAGGTTTCGGAATAACTTATATCGCTTTTGACCCTAAACTTCAGGTCAGACTTGCGATCAAGGAATTCTTCCCCCGTCAGATAGCCTCAAGAAATAGAGAAACAAAAGAGATCATCCCTTTCGGTGAAAGTGAGAAAACCGATTTTATCAATGGTTTGAAGTATTTTCTTCACGAAGCGAGAAGCGCCGCAATGTTTGAGACACATCAGAACATTGTCGGAGTGAAAGATATGTTCGAGGAAAATCTTACTGCCTACATGGTAATGCCTTATATAAACGGAACCCCTTTTGATACATATATTGCCAAAAATGGCGGGAAAGTCAGCTTTTCTATAGCATTGTCCGTGCTTGCACCGATAATGGATGCTCTTTCCACGATACACAATGCTAAACTGCTTCATAGAGACATAAGCCCTGAAAATATTTTTATAACAGAAGAAGGTGTCCCCAAACTTCTTGATTTCGGCTCGGCAAGACCGACCGTCGCAAGTGAAACGCTCAGCATGACACCTGTAATCAAAGAAGGATATGCACCTCTTGAGCAGTACAGCAGACAAGGCGATCAGGGTCCTTCGACAGATATTTATTCAATGGCGGCTACAATTTATAAAGCTGTGAGCGGCTCCGTTCCTCCGCCTGCGATGGAAAGGTTCACCAGCGACAATCTCATTGAGCTTTCATCAGTATGTTCCGATATTCCGTCATATGCTGAAAAAGCAATAGTTAAAGCGCTCAGCCTCAGAGCATCAGACCGTTTCCAGACCATGAACGAATTCATTCTGGCTCTGACAAAAGGGAAAAGTGTCGAACCTCTGATATTAAACAGTAAAATTAAGAAAAAAAGCGGAAACGGCAAACTTATAGCCACGATTTCAAGCGCACTTATCGTTGTGACCGGAATTGCACTTTTTTTTATAATGTCCCAAAAGAAAGTACCGGAAACACAACCGGCAGCAGATCAGGTAAAGATGGCAGAAAAAATTACAGAACCGCTCAAAGTACCTGAAAAAATTATTGAACCTGTCAAAAAAATTGCAAAAGAGCCGGCAAAAGAAATACCGGTAAAAACAATAAATGAATCTGTAAAAACAAAAAAATATTCAAAAAAGACAGTTGAAAAAGAAGAACCATTGCAGGTTGAGCAACCCAGAGAAGTCAGAAAAACTGAAGGAATAGGCATTTCCTCAAGAAGCGGCAACTTTATTTTCCCGAAAGCCGCTGAAAAAGGACTCAGTGCCGAACAGTATTTCAAAGACGGATTTAAATATGAACTTGCCCAGAATCCGTCACAGGCTGTCGCATATTACACTGAATCATGCAACATGAAGTTTACAAATGCCTGCTACAGGCTTGGAAAGATAAATGACAACACGGAACTGCTTTCAAAAGCAAGATCCGCTTTTGAAAAAGAATGTCAGAAAGGCACTGGCAGTTCATGTATATCATTAGCTGAAATGATGCTCAGAGGTGAAGGCGGAACAAAAAGTCCTTTTGAAGCGGTCACAACACTTGCCAAGCAATGTTCATCGGGATCTGTAACAGGCTGTTTCATGCTTGCCGGAATATGGGAAAAAGGGGAAAACATCAATAAGGACCTCGAAAAAGCCCGCAAATATTATGGACATGCCTGTGAAAACGGATCAAAAGAAGGATGTTTCAAATATGCTGAAATGCTTGATTCAGGCACCGGCGGACCGGCTGACGCTGAAAAAGCAAAGGAATTTTACGCAAAGGCCTGTTCAAAAGGACATCTCAAGGCCTGTATGAAAAAGAACCAGTGAACTATTTAAAAACGATAATTATAGCTGCGATCAATGCTACAGCAATGATTGAAACTGCAATTGTGATAGCCGTGTTTTTAATCTTTTTCGCCCTTTCAAGTTCTTTTTTCTTCTTATCCAGAGCAGCTCTACCAGTGTTCAATGCACTCAACATGTCGTTTATGCCGTCGTTATCCTCAAGAAGCACCGTTTTGCTCTGAATTTCATCGTAACTTTGATTGTCCTGCATTAATTTCTCCCTTATCTGTTAACAACTCTTGATCCTGCCGGAACATCATTCATGACCAGCGTGTTGCCGCCGATCACAGCACCCTTTCCTATTGTTATCCTGCCGAGTATGGTCGCATTTGAATAGATAACAACATTGTCTTCTACTATCGGATGTCTCGGAATTCCTTTCACAGGATTCCCCTTATCATCTTTAGGAAAACTCTTAGCTCCAAGCGTAACACCCTGATAAAGCTTAACATTTTTACCTATTATGGTTGTGCCGCCTATGACGATGCCGGTTCCGTGGTCCATAAAGAACTTTTCACCGATGCGCGCTTCAGGATGAATATCTATACCAGTTTCAGAGTGTGCCATTTCTGTAATAATTCTAGGTATTAACGGAACTCCTATTTTGTAAAGTGAATGAGCGATGCGGTAACTTGTCAGCATTCTGATGCCGGGATAACAGAAAATTGTCTCACCTGGATTTATCGCCGCAGGGTCACCTTCGTATGCCGCCTCGACATCAAGAGCCAGCAGTCTTCTTATTTCAGGAA
>DAOQAY010000153.1:0-6473 GCA_035354435.1 bacterium | reverse complement strand
GCATAGACTGTTGAGCATTAATCACAACATTCTCAATTACCTGCCCTATCTGGTTGCAGTCAAAATTACAGGTCCATAAGTTTTCCGGATAGTCAAAATTGCATGAAACAGCTGATCCGCTAAGTGCAAATAGTGCTGTTTCCTGTAAATATGGAAAAAGCAGAGCTGTTTTCTTTACAGGATCTCCGCCTTTGGAAAAAGTGAGAAGCTGTTCTGTAAGTCCGCGGGCTCTTTCCATACTGTTTAGTGCTTTTGAAAGATATTCAGAAACTTTCAGATCTTTTGATCTTGAATTTGCCAGATCGATATATCCGAATATTCCGGCAAGAATATTGTTGAAATCGTGTGCGATACCGCCGGCAAGAACACCAAGAGAATCAAGTTTTGCCGTCCTTTGAATAATTTCCTCTATTTTCTTTCTGTCTGTAATATCACGGAAATTTATAACAACCGATTCAACACTCGGATCGGCGAGCAGATTGCTGAATGTGCTTTCAATCCAAATCCAGTTTCCTGATTTATGGGCAAAACGATATTGCAATATCGGAACATAGGAAGGGTTTTCAAAAATCTTTGCCAGTTCTGATAAAACCACAGGCAGATCATCAGGATGAGTAAATTCAGCAGGGTTGCCTATGATTTCTTCAAAAACGCCATAGCCGAATATCTTTTTTGCAGAAGGGCTTATAAATTTGAATAATCCGGCAGCATTTATCAACACAACTCCATCAGGTGCTTTTTCTATCAACGCCTGATAATGCTGTACTATTTTTAAAACTTCTTTTTCCGCTTTTTTGCGATCGTTAATGTCAACAAGAAAATTCAAAGTGGCAGGACGACCGTTCCATTCAATTTGTACTGCACCATTTTGCACCCATCTGATGCTTCCGTCTTTCATTACCAGACGGAATTCATATCTGTCAGGAACTGATTCGCATTTCAGTCTTTTCTGATGTCGCTCCATGATCATATGGCGATCTTCAGGATAGATAAATGTTTCAAACGGGTTTGAAGTCAGTTCAGCTTCCGAATATCCGGTCAAAGATACAGCCATTGAATTGACATGACAGGCTGTCCCATCCTGAATAACAGCAATTATTTCATTAGCACAGTCAATCAGCGTGCGGTATTTCAGCTCGCTTTCGCGCAAAGCATCAACAATCTGTTTTTTTTCAGTTACATCTGTAATGAAACTTAATGTAGCTTTTCTGCTCTGCCATTCGAACAAAACAGAATTTATCTCCACCCATTTTGACTCTTTCTTTTTGGTCATAATTCTTATCGAAAATTTATGTGTCTGGCTTTTTTGAGAGATTCTACTTCTAAAATCGGACAGAATGCCGGAATCTTCCGGGTACAAAAACTTTGCAAATGGTTCATCAATCAGCTCCTTTTCTGATTCGACATCCAGAAGAGTGAGAGTCATAGGATTGGCAAATCTGAAAAATCCGTTTTGTGTAACAATAACAGATTCATTTGCAGTATTTATAAGAAGGCGGTATTTTTCTTCGCTTTTTTTCAACGCTTCTTCTGCCCGTTTGCGCTGAATTACAAATGCGGCCTGACCGACAATCCTTTCAATTGCATCAAAATGCTCCGAAATGTCATTTCGTGTTAAAATGACCAGTCCGCCCATTGGCAAATCTTTCTGGATCAGGCCAATAGTGAACACATCTTTGACATTCATCATTTTCTGAACATTGCTGCATACATTTTCGGGAACCAGACTTTCCAGAAGTCCATATAAACCGGCATCGATTTTTTCAAGTTTTCCGCTACAGTATATTCGAAACTCGCGCTCCTTCATTTTATCAATCGGTGTCAATTTTTTTGTAGGATCAAACCCAAGCGCACTTATTATTTTATCCAGTGTATCTCCAAGACCGATACAATTTACAAATTGCATGCTGCTGTCAGCTTCGTTTAACTGTACAGAAGCCACTACTCCGGTGCCGATCAATTCATGAACAGATGCGGATAGAATACCAAAAAGATCTTCAAGATTGTCTGTACGAAGCAGTTTAAGTTGTATTTCTGATATTATCCGATCGTTTTCGGTTTTACTTTTATGATGATTTTCAACTGCTTCTGCCATATTGGATACCTCTGTAAATTATATAAAATTAAAATCGAAAGATTTTATCTTAAATCGTGAATTTATTCAAAAATAATCTTCTTGATAATAGAGTTTCTTCTTGAGATCTTCACAATAGTATCAGCGGAGTCGAAGTTCACGCTTCCTCTCATTTATGGCGTGGGCACTGCACTTCCTGTAATAATTTTTGCGATCCTTCTTTCAATCAGCGCTGAAAAAGTGACTCTCTGGTTTAAAAGGATCACTGTTGCAGAGATCTGGATTCGTAGAGTTTTCGGACTAGTACTCATATTCATCGGGATCTATTACACAATAAGGTATGTGTTTGAAATACTGTGACTTTATCCTATGCTGCTTTTAAAGAATAGTATGTCTTCGTGTTTTTTTGCTCGTTCATTGGCTTGAAGTTCTAAAGATTTGATGACTTCCACATCAGATTTGACCGTGAAAAGTCTGCTTACTATTGCTTCTTTTGTTTGAATAACTATTTTATAGGAATATCCTTTATTAAAAGAAGCTTTTTCCAGTTTTTCTATTGCATCTTCAAGTGTTTCAGACTCTCTCTGAATTTTTACAGGCACAGGTTTTCCGTTAATTTGTTTTTTCAAAAAACCGTCAATGCCTGAATTCCTTTGTACAGGAAGTGCGTTGATATTATCAAGAATATTAAGTTCTTTGGCTGATTTTTCGAGATAAGTCTCTTTGCCTTTATTTAATAAATTAGACTTTGTAATAATCATTTTTTCAATTCTTGAATTGGCTAGTTTGACTGCATCTATGGACTTGTCAATGCCAATGTAGTTCCTTTTTAAATATTTAGCCGAAACACAGGTTGTTCCGCTGCCGCAAAAAGGATCTAAAACTATATCATTTTCATCTGTTACAATGTCGATTATTTTATTTAATAATAATACCGGTTTTTGAGTTGGATATCCTGTTCTTTCATTTGCTTTCGGGTTTAAGTAAGGAATTTCCCAGACATCTGACAAAGGAACACCTTTTTTTTCTTTTCCGATTATTACTTTTCCGTTCTCGTCCTTTTTATAAACAGATTTTCCATTTTCATCTTTTTCTCTTTTTTGTAATATTTGATCAATATTCGTAGTTGCTGAATAATCAGTATAGGTAGTGTTAAACTTAAAAGCTTTCGTTTTAGAATAGAAAAAAATTGTCTGATGTGAGTTCAACAATCCTTTTTTTGAATTGGACCATCGCTTGTAAGACCAGATGATTTCACTTTGAAAATTGCTGCTTCCCAAAACCTTGTCAAGTACAGTTCTGATGTTGTGTGATGCCGTTTTGTCGCAATGAAGAAAAACACTGCCGGTATCTTTTAAAACTCTTTTGCTTTGAATGAGAACATCTTCTATCAACTTTAGATATTCATCTATGGAATTAAACTTATCTTCGAATTCGTAGTTTTTAGAGTTATCCTTCGTTTTTAATGAATGTGTTTTTTGTGTGAAAAATGGAGGGTCAAAATAAACCAAATCTATTTGATTACTGCCTATTTTGCACAAGAGTTCTGTGCAATCACCATGTATTATTTTATTAATTTCCATTTTCAGGTGTTCTTTCGTTTGCGATTTCTATTAAAATAGCTTTCAGATCAATGCCGCTGTATGTTTTTAAAAACTCCCAGGCTTCATTTCCGCCATAATATTCCCCTTTAACACCTGCATAGATAGTTTTTAGAGCTTCTTGAATCCTTATAGCTTGCTCTCTTTGAGGATAATAAAACATCACTCTTATCGGTTTGTATCCGTGTTTTTTAATTACCTGTACTCTTGTATGCTCTTTTGTAATGTGATCCCCGTCTGTGGTTGCGTCACGCCATTTAATCTCAATGGCATCTTTATAATTAAGAAAATCTATCTCGAAAGTTTTAGGACTCTTTCCTTCAGTATTTTTCACTTTAGTTTTTATTCCTTCGGGATACTTAAATTTCAGACAAAGAGTTGTCGCTTCTTCAAGAAATGAGCCTGCATATTTATATAAAAAACGCCCCTTGTTTTGATAAGCATCAATAGAAGCACCTTCATTTGCATTAATTCCCAAAACCCGATAAATAAGTCGATGAGAGTTATCATCAGTTTTCATTGATTCGTCTCTTTCGACCATTTTTTTTTCAAGATTTGATGCATATTGCCCAGACAAAGCTTTTATTTTTTCTATTAATTCATTCACAGATTCATCCATTTTAACCAGTTGTCTGACAATCATAATCCTCATAAAATGCTCGAAATAGTACTTTGATTCTAACTCTGAATCAAGTTTTCAGATGATAAATCTGGCGTAAGTCTATAAATACTTTCTGAATTCTTCCTTTATATGTTTGATTAAAGCTTCAACTGAGTGTCGGTCACATGTTTTTCACGGTATGGAAATCCTTTTTCAAACTGTTCCAGCTCCAATTCGTCTGTTTCGAATGCTGGGTCTTCGAAAAACTTTCCTGTTATTCCTTTTAAACTGCCAAGTTACCAAATATTATAACTACTTTATATTTAAACGATTTCGAATATTCAATTGATCAAACTGGCACTTTCAATGATGACGGGTTCGACTGGAACGCCTTCGAACATACCGACAGTTTCAGTTTGGACTGCACCGATTGCATTAACAACATCAAAGCCTTCGGTGACTATTCCAAATACTGCGCAGGGAAATTTGTTTTCATCAAAGAAGTCGTCATCTGAGTTGTAATCAAGATGCGGGAACACATCAAGGGTTATGAAAAACTCGGAAGTTGCAGAATTCGGACTCTGACTTCTTGCCATTGAAATGGCGTATTTCACATGACGCACCGCGGGATGGCTTTCAAAATCAATAGAATCGCGCGCTTCTTTTTCAACGAGGTCTTTGTCATATCCGCCCGCCTGAATCACAAAAGCCGGAACGATGCGGTGGAAAATAAGCCCGTCATAAAATTTGTCAGTTACATACTGCTTGAAATTAGCAGTAGTTACAGGCAGTTCATTCTCGTAAAGTCCTATCGTGATGTCGCCCATATTCGTTTTTAAAAGCACCTTGTCTGTTACGACCGGCTGGTCGGCAGTATCTTCATCGGCATCTTCATCAATAGTCTCATCCGACTCCGTTAAAACTTCATCGGACAAGTCGTCAGCTATCTCATCAGCAATTTCGTCGTCATCTGTAACAATCGCATCATCGGTGACGGCATTATCGATGTCATTTGTCTTTTTAGTTTCAGAACCGCACGCAATAAAACTCAACATGATAATGATTATAAGGAAAAGACGCATGGAACCCTCCGCATGTTAAATAATTCCGAAAAAAGTATATCAATAGTCTCAGTATTGTCCAAAATATCAGGCAACAAACTTTTTTTCGTAAAATACATTATTCTAAGTTACTAACGATATAAGTTGGGATAAAAAAAGGTTCGGTAAATCATTGTAGAGAGAAAAATGAGTAAGATCTTATCTTTACTGTTTGTTTTTTTATTTCTTTTATTGTCTGTCGCTTGCGGTGTAGAGGACGAGGACAATAATAATGATTATGAAATAATTGCTGACGAACAGTACCTTCCTGATGATGAAAAAGATGAAGAGACTGATAAAATTTCTGATACTGACACTGCTCAGGAAGTACCTCAGAGCGCCAGGGTCATAGCTCAGCTTTCATGGGATAAGGGATGCAAAACTCAGACCGCATGGGATAACGGCGGCGGAATACGGGTCGACCTTGACATTCACATGATCAAAAAGACCAGTCTTGAAGCACCTATATACGGATACAAGCCGCTTGAAGGAGTTCTTGGAACATTTGCCTTGCCGTTCTCAGAGATCGAATATCATGATTCTGCCAATCCTCAAAATTTCAAATATTTCCGTCATGATGACTGTTCAATCTTTGATTCTGGTCATGGACAAAATGGCGATATGATGATAGCTTGGCATGCTTCTCTTGATCTTGACAACAAATGGGGTGGCAACAACTTTAAAACTCCTGAAACCATAAGTCTTGGACCGATTGAAGATAAAGATGGTGACGGAATTCCTGATGATGAAATAATGGATGATCAGTATCTCATAGTTGTAAATTACTTTGACTGTACTTCAGACTACGAAGACAGAATAGACCGGTGTCATTCTGACTATTTCGGTGAAGATTCTGCAAATGAGGTAAATGCAAGGGTTCAGATATTTGTGGATGGAGAAGAAGTTCCAAGAGGTTCAGGAGATAATATCTATTCTGACAGATATTCTGCAACGACCAAAGATTTCAAAATAAAATGGGGCGAATGGAAAGTTATTGCTGTAATAAAATGGGACAGCACTCTCCCCGGTTATGAGAAAAATCCAAAGGCATATCAGGGCAATGCCGTAGTGACTGATGTTGCAGTACCGTATCTTGG
>DAOQAY010000152.1:3739-6569 GCA_035354435.1 bacterium | reverse complement strand
ATAAAAGCTCCGCCGCTGCATTGGCAAGTGCCGACCTTTCGCCCTTTTCAAGCGTTATGTGTCCGGCAAGTGAAAGATCTTTAAATCTGTCAACAATATAACTCAGACCGTTATTGGACTCGTTCATATACGGATTGTCGATCTGATAAGGATCTCCGGTAAGAACAATCTTTGTATTTTCTCCCACCCTCGAAACAATTGTTTTAACTTCGTGAGGAGTAAGGTTCTGAGCTTCATCAACTATAATGAACTGTTCCGGAATACTTCTGCCTCTTATATAGGTAAGAGCTTCGACTTCGATAACTCCGCTGCTGAGAAGATCGTTCATTTTGCCGAAACCGGCAGAATCATAGCCGGCAAGAAGATATTCAAGATTATCAAAAACAGGCTGCATCCATGGTTTAAGCTTTTCTTCAATGGTTCCGGGAAGGAAGCCGATATCTTTTCCCATCGGGTATATCGGTCTTGCAACAAGCATTTTCGTATATTTTCCTTCATCAAGACATTTCTGAAGTCCGCAGGCTATTGCAAGAAGGGTCTTTCCTGTCCCTGCCGCTCCCATAAGACTGACCAGCTTTATCCTGTCATCCATAAGAAGATCGAGAGCAAGTTTCTGTCCGAAATTTCTGGCACGAAGTCCCCAGACATCCTTGAACTGTTTGAGGGGAACAAGACACTTTTCAAACGGATCTATCCTTACAACAGCCTGATGCTGTTCACTCAATTTATCTGTAAGCATAAAAAATTTATTGGAATGAGCCTGCTCAAAATCTGTGCCTGCAAGATCAGCTATCGGGATTTTTCTACTCTCGAAGATCCTGTCGATCAAAGACCCGTCCACAAGAAGATTCTCATAACCTTTGGGAAGCTGATTGAAATTGACCGTGTCATTACGGTAAGTGTCAGCCCTTATTCCAAGCACATCGGCTTTGATCCTGAGGTTGACATCCTTGCTTACCAGAGTAACTTCTCTGTCAGGATTTTCCTTTGTGATCTTATAGGCTGCGGCAAGAATAATATTATCAGCATAACCGGTATTAAGTTTCGGTCCCGGCAGTTCGATATCGCCGGTTATATCTATCTTTATCGATCCACCGTTTTCAAGAGTGACACCTTCAACGAGCTTCCCTTTTTTCCTCAATTCTTCAATATGTCTTGCAAAAGCCCTTGCCGCAAGACCGACCTGATTCATATCCTTTTTGAACTTATCAAGCTCTTCGACAACAATTATCGGAATAACGATATCGTGCTCATCAAAATTAAAAATCGCCTTCGGATCAGAAAGTATAACATTGGTATCAAGTACAAATATTTTTTTCACCACTATTCGCCTCCGGAAGTTTTCAGGTTTAAATTGACAATCATGTCTTTGTCAAGAGTTATAGCCATCGGTTTGATAGAAAAATCGTCGTATTCAAAACCGAGAAGAAGTACACCTCCATCCTGCTTCGGCAGTTTTTTTGAACACGGAGCGATACAAACTGTCTTTCCAGTATCTTTATCATAAACTCTCACGCCTTTCATATTTGAATTCACTGTCAGGTTGATATTTTTCGATTTTTTAACATATTGTATCGGCTTTTCTTTTTTCTTTTTTATTTTTTCATCAGGTGATTCAACATCAGGTGCTTCTTTTTCTTCCGGCATGTTGTTGATCTTTTCATTAATGACAACAACCGGACTTTTATGTTTGTTAATAAAGCTATAGATAAGAAATCCTCCGACTATCAGAACAAAAAAGAAGACTGCTACTTTAAGCACCTTCCCAGTCCTCAGACCTTCCTTGAATTCAACATCAGCAGCGGATTCGGCATTTAAAAGCCTTATTATATCCTGACCTGAAAGTCCCTGTTCAGCAGCATTCTGACCTGATTCCGAAGCAACAGTCCCTGAATTGAAAACGAACGCCAGACTAAGCTTTCTTTCAAGATTGTGGTTAAGATATACTTTTTTAAGATCTGCCAGAAGAAGAAGCATCGTGCCGTAACGGTTAAAAGGCTTCTTTTCGAGGCATTTCATTATCAGCGCATCGACATCGGTTGGAACGCTGTTGTTTATTGAAGATGGAAGATCGGGAAATTCGTATTGATGCTTATGAAGAACTTTCATATAATTATTATCACTGAACGGGATACGACCTGTCACCATCTCATAAATAATGATACCCAGAGAATAGATATCAGAAGAAGGCTCCACGCTATTTCCGCCGGCCTGTTCAGGAGACATGTATTCAGGAGTACCGAAAATAGCACCCGATTTTGTAAGCGTTTTAGGTCTCTCCTTATTATTCACTTCATCGTGCAATATTTTGGAGATACCGAAATCGACTATCTTCACAAACGGATAAATGCCATCTTTTTCGGTTATAAGTATGTTCTCCGGCTTCAAATCTCTGTGAATTATCCCTTTTCCGTGAGCTGAATAAAGAGCCACTGATATCTGTGAAGCCACCGATACAGCAAATTCAAGCGGTAGAACTTTCTGATTTTTGATAATTTCAGCGAGTGAACTGCCTTCAACAAACTCCATGACAAAATATGCATTGCCTTCATCAGTGTATCCAAAATCAGTAACATCAACAATGTTGGCCTGCCCCATATTCGATGCCGCAATAGCTTCCCGCTTGAACCTTTCGAGCGTGTCCTTTCTTTTACTCTGTTCAAAATGAAGAATCTTTATGGCAACTTTTTTATGCAGAATCTCATGTTCGGCAAGATAGACATTACCCATCCCTCCGATACCAATTCTTTTAAGTATTTTATATCTCTGATTTATTACAACACCGATATATTTTTCTTCGACCTCGAAACTGTTATTTGTATTCAAAACT
>DAOQAY010000152.1:0-3639 GCA_035354435.1 bacterium | reverse complement strand
CTGTTGTTCCTGAAATCTCCGCCGGTAACTTTCTCAGTCACCTGAACAACTTCGACATCAGCTTTATCTTCACCGACCTTGAGTATTCTGACATTTTCGATCTTGATCTTAAGATCATATTTTTTAAAAAGTTCACCCATCATCGCCCTCGTATTTTCAAGTTCGGGAGATTCAGGATCAAGTGTTGCGATATAACCATCAAGATTTTCTTTTTCAAAAGATTCCGCATTTGTTTTTATAAGCGCTTCTATCGCCCCCTTTTCTTTTTCCTTAGTCGATTGACATGAAGCGGAAAAAACAAGGAACAACACTGAAATAATGATAGTAAATAGTCTTGACATAACTCATCTCCCTAAAAAGTTTTAACCGATCTTAAAATACTCATCGTTTTTTGAAGATCTTTCTCTATATTTTCCAAAGTCTCTTTCTCAATCTTTATATATTTAGGATC
Source organism: bacterium (assembly GCA_035354435.1). Classification (GTDB taxonomy): domain Bacteria; phylum UBP6; class UBA1177; order UBA1177; family UBA1177; genus JAKLDO01. The sequence continues at coordinate 3,188 of DAOQAY010000152.1, read as the reverse complement.
ATTGCGAATTTTGTCAAAATCAGGATCGTCTATCACTTTGTAAACATCTGTCCTTTGATTATTAACTGCTTTTTTCAGGAAATACAACGATTCAGCATTATTGCCAGCCTTTGAAAAAACAGCAGCAGCCTCATAAAGGACTGATGGAACTCCGGCAACATAAACATTATATTCTGTGTCATTTATTTTTATAAGCTTCTCTTCCTCGTACTTTTTTTCATTTTCACTAAAATTTTCACCGCCTTTTCTTTCTGAAAGCATTTTCCCGACTATTTCATCAAGTTCTTTCTTGTTTTCCGTTTCTTTTCCAGCTATCGCACATGATGTTAAGTGTCCATTTATACACGCTTTTTTAAAGAACTCATAATATTTCTTTTCTCCTTTTTCTTTCATTGTTTTTCCTGTTTCAAAGCATGCCGACACAACATTTCCTTCACATGCTTTTTTCAAAAAAGGCAGCCCGTCTTTCCTTCCTGTACCATAATAAAAACAGGCTTCATCGTCGCCATTTTCACACGCAAGCTTTAAAAATTTCTCAGTATCTTCTTTTTTTGAAATATAGCGGAGTATTCTGCAATACTGTGTTTTTCCTTCTGAGCATTTCCTTTCTGCAATAGCGACATCTTTAAAAGCTACAGAAATCTGACAGGCAGATTCGTATCCTAAAGAATTGCACTTAAACCTTTCAATCTGTTCTATTTTTCCACCACTATATATATATATATTAAGTACAAAATATGCGATTAGTCCTGCCGCAAATATTGCAAAAAACAATACAATGACAAAAACTTTCAAGAGAATCGATATAACGACTTTCATGCGCTCTTTCATCATTTTCTGTTTCTCACTTTCTTTTCATACTCTTTGTTCTTCTCCATCTTTTTACTGATATCAGATACAAGAAGTTCTTTAATTTCTGGATCTTTGACCATCTCTTTGAATTCGTCATAATGAAGATTTTTTTTAATATCCCCGGAAATTGCATCAAAAGATGCCTTTATCAGCTCTTTCGCCTTTTCTTTTTCATTTATAAAGTAAAGAGCTCTTATTTTACCGATTTTCGATCTGGGTTCAGCTGTTTCACATTTCTGGTATTTTTCTTTTGCCTTGTCCAGATCGCCTTTTTTCGCATAAAAAACCGATAAAAAGTAGCAGTAATCATCTTTCCCGAGATCACAGGCAATATTTAAATATTTCTCAGCTTTCTCATTATCAATCGTCAATCCGCTGAAACCGTTCATATACAAAATTCCCTGTATTCCGCATGAGTTAATGTCATTTTCGATATTGCACATTTTCTCCTGCAGAACCAGATCCTTTTTATCTCCGGTCAGATAGTTTTTCATCTCGCATGCGGACAGCATTCCGGATTCACAAGCAGTTTCGTAAAATGAATAAGCCATTTTATTGTCTATAAAACCATATACTCCATACGATAAATCGACAGCAAAATTGTAACAGAGCGAACCACTTCCAAGTGCGCAACTCACACCTTTTTCAGCCATTAAATTTCCTTCTGATTCAAGTGCAGAAATTAAAAAAGAGACATTGCAGTTATTTTCACCCCCATCAATACTATCAACACTAAAGCACGCCCTCACCATAAGAATTTTAGTAAAATTAGAAAACCAGAAAAAACCGAAAATCAAACCTGAAAGTATTGCCAGTAAAATTAACGGCTTCAAAAAAGCTCTCAGTTTCAAATCAATATTTCTAAGCAAATTCAACATCTTCTTTCCCATCAATTATTCATCAACATAGCAGAATCGGGGAGAAATCTCACCTTTTTTCCAGAGATGTATCGAGCCGCCTCTGCATTTTTTCAAATATCTGCATGAAACACAGGTTGTTTTTTCAATCCATTTTCTTTCACGGAAATCTTCAAATTTGCGCTCCCACACTGTCGCAAGATCATCTTTCAAAATATTTCCCTGTGCAAAACCTGAGTGATTATTGGTACATCCTGTTATTGTTCCATCGCTCAGAATTCCTGCAATATTTATCCCTGCACGGCAGAAAAACGGATAATCCCGGACTTTAATATCCTGTTTAAAAGGGAGAAATCCTTCACAACTTGCTGAAACTGTCAGCCCTGATTTTTTATATTCCGCTCTGTTTTGTGCAATCCATTCAAGCATTTTTGCCGTATTTTCCTTTGAAAGATGAAGTTCTTTGTTTTTTTCAGCTCTACCGTTTGGAAAAATCCTGAAAAGCCGCCATGACGGGATTTTAGTTTTTATCAGCAGTTCAGCGATTTTATCCAGTTCTTCAATATTTGCGGGATAGACACAGGTCACCGCATCTTTCATCGGGATCGGAACATTTCCAATAAGCTTCAAAGCGGCTTCAACCTTTTTATATGCACTTTTGTGATTCCTCAAAAAATTGTGGTTCTTTTCTGTACCGTCAACACTTATTGTTATGCTGTATATTCCTGAATCAACGAGCTTTTTCATACACTCATCATCAAGCAGCATTCCGTTTGTGACCATTCCCCACTTCATTCCGATATCTGTTATATGTCTGCCGATCTTAAAAATATCAGGATGGACAAGAGGTTCCCCGCCAGAAATGACAAAAAGCACCTGTTCACCGAAATGCGCCTTGACATAATCAACTATTTTCAGCCAGCTTTCAGTTGTAAGCTCCGCCGCAGAATTTTCAGCTTTGCAGTCCGAACCGCAGTGAAGACAGCTCAAGTTGCATTTTTTTGTGATCTCAAGAAAAAGATATTGCAGATTGTGCTCATGCTGTTCAATATTCCGGTACAGATCCCACGCCTTTTCCCTGATTCTTAGGATCATTCAACAGATTCCAGTTCCACAGTTTCTGGATTATCATTGGTTGAAAAAACAACCATTTTATCTTCGAATTCCCCGTTATCAGTTCCATCTATATCCATAACTTCAGCTCCAATTTCATTGTAATGGGTACAAAAATTTATTTCAGCTTTTCCTGATTCATCTGTATAAACATCATCCATGTCGCTAAGGTCATCATAGACTCTTACTTCAATCCCTTTTATCGGATTGCCTTCAGAATCAATGACTGTGATCTTTTTGCTGAAACATTCCGCCATTGATCCGACACCGTAACATGCTGTCAAAATTACAGAAACTGTTCCACTGGCGATCCAAAGAAGTGATTTTTTGAAAAATTTAATCATAGAAACCTCATTTAAAGTTCAT
>DAOQAY010000151.1:0-6848 GCA_035354435.1 bacterium | reverse complement strand
ATAAATGAACTTTTAACTGAAAGCAGCCTATCAATCTAATTTCATTAACAAACAACCTCTTTCGCAGACAATAAAACCTTCTCAAAATTTGCCTTTTATTTTGTTAATGTATAGAATAAGCCCCTATTTGTTTACATGTTTGGAGAGGAGGTCTTATGAAAAGTTTTTTTTCAGTGCTGGTTTCGGCAGTTGTTTTTCTATCATTTTTTGCAATTTCAGCTCTTGATCTGAGGGTTGTTGTTCTGCCGAAATCAACTGTTGACGGTCAGCCGTACGATTCAGCTTCAATAGAAACTGAGATATCGAACATCCTCACCGGAAAGAATATGAGGATCGTTGAACTTAATACTGCGCTCAAGGCTCAGAAAGCCGCTTTTTCAGATCTCGTTGCTTCCGGAAAAGTTCCGACCGAGCTTTCCGTTCTGAATGCTGATGCTCTTGTTTCCGCTCAGATGGCATGTGACAAGAACAGCGATTCGATCATGGGAAGTAACATCAAAAGCTGGTTCTGCGTTATGAACACAAAGGTCATCCGCGTCGATTCAGGCGATGTAATATTTTCTGATTCAAAAAACTATACCGCTACAGGGCTTAATGTTCTTGCCGCAATAAATACCGTTGTAAAAAAAGGAATGGCAAAGAACATTGATGCAAGTGTAGATCAGTGGTCAAAGAACTGGTCAAATGAAGGCAGATGGAACATGGACCTTGTGATCACCGGCGTTGCACAGAAAACAAAAGTAGATGAAATCGCTGCAATTTTAAAAGGTATCCCCGGCGTGAAAGATTCCGGCGTTGTCATGTTCAACAAGGATTTTTCAAAAATATCAATAACAGGGGAAGGCGCTGGAAATTACGCAAAACTCCGTGAAACCATTGACACTTCCGACAAACTGAGTCTCCGTGTGAACTATGAGGCCGGAAGAGTTATTCATGCAGGATTTGATTTCGGGCAGGCTTATTCAAGAGCTGTTTCTGCATTTATTTCAGTTCCTCTGAGCGGCGGAAAAAAATCAATGTCCGAGCTTATTTCATCAAAAGGTCCGGACATTCTCACCGGCTACCTGATGAACCTTGAATATTTTGAAATAAAAGAATCGTCTCTGCTTAAAGGCGGCAGGGATGCTGCTATCGCCGAAGCTAAAAAAGCCGGAATTCCGCTTGTCATATTTGCAGAAGTCGTGGAAAAGGATAACGACTGGCTTTCTGTTGTTGAGCTTGTAATGGCAGAAGGAGGCAAAAAACTCGCAGTTGTGAAAGGAACTGCCGGAGATCCTTTTGAAGCAATGGACATGGCTGTCAGAGAACTCGACAAAAATTACAGAATATCGATCACAAAACCCGAATTCAGAAAATCGCTTAATCTCGGAAATGATGCGGCAAGTGCAGCAAGTTCGCTTAAACTTACTGTTGAAAAATTTGAAGTGGGTCAGATATTCCCTTCGCTTGTTCCTTACTACAGAAACAAAGGCATCGGCACAATTACGCTTAAAAACATATCCGATTCCACTCTGAAAAATGTGGAAATAGCTTTCAAAATCAGCGACAAAGTTGTAGGAACCGCAAAAGTTGCCGATATCGCTCCGAAAGGAACCGCTGTTGCAACCGTAAGACTCGACACTATCCCGGAAGGAAAGTCTGAATATGCACAACTTGCAGCAAATATCACATACACCGTCGGAGAAACTTACGGCAGCAAAGATGCCTATGCTCCGCTTGTGGTTCATGCCAAGAACACCATCGACTGGTCAAATCCGATGACCATTGCTTCGTTTGTGGATCCTTCTAATAAATTTGTCAGAGATATTGCGACCGAAGCCATAAAAAAAGGCGCTTCAAATGAGCTTGTTACAAAACAGCTTAAAAACGCTTCTCTTATTTTTTCAACACTCTGGCACACGCCGCTGAAATATGTCAGTGATCCGGTAAGCACCAGTTTTGATTCAAATATTGACACAGTTCAATTCCCTGCCGAAACTCTTTCAAGACTTGCTGGCGACTGTGATGATCTTACAGTTCTTCTTGCATCGCTTTTTGAATCAGTCGGTCTTGCAACAGTCATAATAACCACTCCGGGGCATGTATTTCTCGGTGTTGAAAGCGGATCTCTTGCAGGCGGGAATGTCATTTTCAACCTTCCGTCTTCACTTTTCATTGAAGTTGACGGAGCGCTTTTTATTCCTGTCGAAGCAACTGCGATTGGATCGTCGTTTGCACAGTCGTGGCTGAAAGCTGCTGAAATTATTAAGAAATCAGGCAAGGAAGTTAACTCATTCAGAACAAGAGAAGCATGGAAAAATTATCCTGTAACCTCCGTTCAGGGTGAAAAGAATGGTCTTTCCATTGTGGAACCTGTTCCTGCAAACATGAATAACATTCTTAACGAAGTCAGAACGACTTATGCCGAAAAAGCTCCTGTCTGGGCAGAGCAGATCTATAAAAGCAAGCTGGAAACAAAAAATCCCGATATAAAGCCTGAGACACTTTCAAAAGAACCTCTTGCAAAAAGCGTTGTCTACTGGCTTACCGGTGACAGAGAAAAAGCAATAACAGAAGCCGCCAATCTCTGCAGCAGCGGAACTGTTGAAAGCTGTTACAATATGACGGTCATGTCGATGTACGATGCTCTTGAAAGAAGCGATCTGCAGACAATTGATGCCAATATGACAAAGAATAATTACAGCGAAGCAGTTTCAATGCTTCCTGCAAATGTCATCAATATGCTTTCTGATAACGGCGGACTCGGAATGGGAGATGAAGCTTCCAAAGAATCCGAAACAAAAAAGAAGATCTCCGAGATATTGAAGCAGGCAAGAGCAAAAACAAAAAGCGATGAAGCAAAGAACAGCTCAAAAGAGATAAAAACCTCTCATGTCGGTGGAAGAAAGGCAAGTGAAGCAAAAACCGAAGCATCGGTAACTGCTGAAATGTTCTTCTGGGGAAAAATTAAAAACTGATGAAAAGCTCTCCGCTTATCAAAATATCAATCGCGATCGTCGTTTTTATAATCGGAATTGCGATAACTTTTTCTCCTGCCATAAAAAAGCTCGACTACTCATTCCTTGATCTGATGATGATGACCGAGCACCCTGAAAAAGCACCTCAATCGGTTGTTGTCGCAGTAGATCAGTACACTTATTCTCTTTTAGGTTTTCCGATAGATAAATCAATCTTTGCCGCAATGGTTTCGGTACTTCACGAGGCAAAGGCAAAAAAGATTGGTTTTGACCTTTTTTTCACAGACAGAAAAGAGGAAAAAGATCCTGAAGCCATAAAAAGAATGATCGAATCCGAAGAACTTCTGGGGGAAATAGGATCAAATTCCGGTGTAATATTCGGTAGTTTTGTCAACCGTGATTTCAGGAACGATCCTGCAAATGTTAAAAACTACCCCCCGACACCGGCTGAAGCAAAAACAGAGTGTCCGTGCATTGATGAAAAAGATACAAAAGGAAAGTTCAGCTTCCTTGAACCGCTTGTCCCGGGTGTTGCCAAATTTAATCCTGAAATAGCACATGTCCATGTAATTCCTTCAGAAATAGACCGTGTAAACAGAACTATGATTGGATGCATCAAGGTTTTTGACGGCTGTATTCCAGATCTCGCAACTGCGATGACCGGAAAAAAAGCTGTGAAGGAAGACTGTGAAGAGCAGATAATCCCCTATTTCAGATCTGCTGACAAGTTTGATGTGATTTCAATGACGGATGTTATTGAAGCTTCTGAAAATGAAAACAAAATGAAAGAGCTGGAAAAAAGGATTAAAGATAAATTCGTTTTTGTCGGAGCGACCGATGAGACTCTGAAAGATGTCGGACCGACCCCGTCAGGAAAAGTGGAACCTCTTGTTTTTCTTCATGTAAACAGAGCCGAGGCGCTGCTTAACAACATTAGGATAAAACCCGTTTCTTTGTGGATACCTCTTCTGATCGTATTTATTCTGCTGGTTCCGATGCTTCTCTTTGTTGAGAAGGCGAGATATTATCTTATAATTTCGGCCAGTTCTGTGTTTTTTGCATTTCTTTTCAGTCTGATCCTTTTCAGGACGGCATATTATTTTTTCCAGCCCATGAGTTTTCTTATGCCGGTCTTTCTTGCCACACTTGCCGCCGCATCATATATCGGATGGAAATATTTCCTTTTCAATCAGGTTCTTTCAAATGCTTTTGACAACTATGTTTCTCCGGAAATCCTTCAATGGCTCAAAGAAACAGGCGGTAAAGTTCTTCAAAGCAATTCGGCTGAAAGAAGGGAAATCACTATTCTTTTCAGTGACATAGCAGGTTATACCAGCCTTTCCAACTCCCTGAACGCAGAAGGTATTATGAAATCACTGCGGCTGTATCTTGATGAAATGATGACGATCACTGCCGAATATAACGGATATGTCGATAAGATAAACGGCGACGGACTGATGATACTTTTCGGTGCGCCGAAACCTTTCAGCGATCATGCTCTTCGTGCTGTGGATTGTGCTCAGTCGATGCAGAAGAAGGTTTTTGAAATGCAGAAAGAGTGGACAGAAATAACCGGAAGAGAACTGAAAATAAGGATCGGGATCGCAACAGATACGGTTTTTGTAGGAAATCTCGGCGGTGCTGGACACATTGAATATTCAGCAATAGGAAGAGGTGTGAACTTTGCCGCAAGACTTGAAAGCAAATCAGATGTCGGCGGAATACTCATTTCCGAAGAAACAATAAAATCCTCAGGGATCAGACCTGACGGTTACAAAAGAAGTGTCGAACTTAAAGGATATGATTCTGAAGTTGCCGTATGGCAGGTAAAACCTGTTGATTATTCTTTACTGAAAACAGATAAACCGGAACAAAATGAAAAAGCTTAACTTGTTGATAATTATGAGTTTTTTATTATTTCATACTACTCTTTTTTCTGCGGAACCATCCGAAGAAGGATTGAAAAAAGGTGACAGGATCGCCGATTTCGGAATGAGGAGTGCAGATATTGAAAAAGGAAAGCTGTCAGGTCTTGTCTGGCTTGCGGATTTTGTTGGTAAAAAGGATTCCAAGGACCCGAAAAAACTGCTTGTTCTGAACTTTTTTGCAAACTGGTGCGCTCCATGTATTGCTGAAATGCCGGTACTTCAAAGCCTATATGATAAATATAAAGACAAAGGATTGATGGTACTTAGTGTCAACTTCAGGACAGAGTCTGAAAAGTTTGATGCCACTTTTGCAGAAAGCCTCAGAATTATTAAAGAAAAAGGCGTTAAATATCCTGTGCTTTTTGACAGATTCACAAACCGTAATCAACTTCTTTATCTTGGATCGAAAGCAGTGTTACCGTGTCTGATAATAATTGATAAAGACGGTGTTATCATTGAGAAATTCCAAGGTGAGCAGTCACATGATCTTAAAAAGATCGAGGAAGTCATAAAAAAAGGGATCGGAGCTTAAAATGAAAGTTTTTATCTTTTCTGTCTGTGCATTGTTTTTCTGCTCCGTTTTATACAGTGAAGAAAAGACTCCGCCGGCTCAAAATAAAGTGCAGAAACTTCTTGTCGAAAAAGTTGAAGCGGCCGGAGTCGAGGCGGCCCTTGCAAAATCGCTTGAAGAGGCCCTCGTCCTTGATATCGGAAAAAGGGAGAATACTTCGGTAGTTACAAGCGCTGAAATGCAAAATGTGGTAAAAACGGCCCAGCTTAAAAGCGAGATGAGCTGTGAAGGGAGCGATGAATGTCTTGTCGAGGTGCAGAAAAAGCTCTCGGTCGAGACCCTTATTTCAGGCAAAGTTACAAAGCTTGGAGATGAATATATTTTTTCTATAAACACTATAAATGTTACTACAAAAACCGTCGGCGAAAGGATAAGCATTCAGGGCAGAGACCTCAATGATCTCAAGGGAAAGATCAAGGAGGCGGTCGATGTGCTTCTGGGCGTTTCAAAACCGAAGCAGATGTTCAAATTAAAGGACGGCGAGGAGCTCAAGCTTGCGGTCATGCCGCTTACAGCAAGAGGAATGGAGCAGACGACAGCCGATTCTTTGACTTCGATACTTTCCGCTCAGCTCAATCAGATCAAAGGAATAAGCGTCATTTCTCAGGATGATATCAAAGCGATGCTGAGCAAAGCGGCTCTTGACAGTTCGGCGGAATGTTCCGACAGCATGGAATGTGTTGTCGAGATCGGTGCGAGTCTCGGGCTTTCAAAGCTTGTCACCGGAGCTGTCGGCAAAGTCAAGGACACTTTTGTAATCAGCGTTCAGCTTATTGATGTCAGAAATGCGGATGTGGTCAACCGTGTCCTTGAATCTTACACCGGCGATGACAGTGAACTGCAAAACGCAATAAAACTGGCAGCTTACCAGCTTGCAGGAATTGATTATCAGTCTCTTACCGGAGAGGTCGATTTCTCTTTCAATGTTAAAAAAGGGACCGTCCATTTCGGTGATGATGAGAAAAAATTCGATAAACCGCAATACTCAGCCGCCGGGCTGATACCCGGAAGATATTTCCTGAAAGTGAGAGCAGAAGATGACGACTATCTTCCTCTCCAGACAGATGTCTATGTTGCACCGGGAGCCAAAAATGTCAGAACTATCAATGTGTTAAGCAGACCGACACCTTGGTATAAATCATGGTGGTTCTGGACACTTACCAGCGTTGTGGTCTTAGGTGCCGCAGGAACAGTGACCGCAGTCGTACTCACGCAGGACACCCCCGACGGAAGCGGAACAGTCACGATAGAGTAAATCGACATCTCTAATCATTAAATTTATCTAATTTATATTTGACATTTCAACTCTTCGGTTTTATTATCTCAAAACTGGAGGTAACTTGAAAAAGCATAATCCGCACGATCAGTTTTTCATTCAGACTTTCACAGATG
>DAOQAY010000150.1:0-6855 GCA_035354435.1 bacterium | reverse complement strand
TTGCTTTATCAAGTGCGGTATCACGATCGGATTTCGGGATCATCCAGAATGAACCGGTTCCTTGGAATTTTGTGAAAATATAATCAGTCACATTTATTATTGTCTTTTCATCCAACATTCCAGTTTCGTCAGTCACATCCATGACAGCAAGTCTATCTTTTTCGGCAGAATAAACCAAGGTAAAACACATTATCAATATGAGAAACAGCACGGATTTTCTCAAGATTTCCTCCAGTTTTGAAAAGAATTGTTTAAATATAGTTTTTGAGAGTGATCAAAGCAAGAAAAAACCGGATTGTTTTAAATACTGAAAATACATTGTTGTAAACTTTTTCAATGATCACATCAGCCACATTTCAATAAGTTTGACTTGAATTGTAATATCTTTAATCTTTTGGAAGCGATCTTATTTATTAGTGAGGCGGAAATGTTAAAAAAAGGTGACAAGGCTCCTGATTTCAGGCTTTCAGATTCCAATGGTACTGAGATAAAACTGTCCGATTTTGCCGGATATTCCGTGGTTGTTTATTTCTATCCGAAAGATAATACTTCCGGATGTACGACCGAAGCAAAAGATTTCACTGCTCTGGTGAAAGAATTCAAAAAGAAAAATACTGTAATCATCGGGATAAGTGCCGATTCAGTTACTTCTCACAAAAAATTTGAAGAAAAACATGGACTTAAAGTTCTGCTTCTTAGCGATCCTGACAAAGAAGTTCTGCAAAAATACGGCGTATGGCAATTGAAGAAAATGTGCGGAAAAGAATCAATGGGCATTGTCAGGACAACTTTTGTCATTGACAAAAACGGCAGGATCGCCGATGTTTTTGAAAAGGTCAAAGTTGCCGGTCATGCTGGAGAAGTTCTTGAAACTGTCTGCTCACTTTGAAACCATGGAGGTGAAAATGTTCCCCGCAGGTAAAACGGTTGACGCAAGAGCAATTGACAGAATCGCCATAGAAAACGGCATTCCGTCACTTATTCTCATGGAAAACGCTGCATTTTCACTTTATCTTGAAACTGTAAAGATAATAGACCTTTTCAAACCGGAAAAGATTGTTCTTTTTGCAGGAAAAGGGGGCAACGGCGGTGACGGTTTTGCTTTGTTGAGAATATTGCGTGACCGTGGTTGCAAAATCCCGATGGAAATAGTTCCGTTTTTTGAAATACAGGAATTGACCGGGGATGCACTTCAGAACTGGAAAATGCTTCCGGCAGATATCAAAATCTCTGAAATGAAAAAGATAAAAGGCAAAGTTCTTTTTATCGACGGCATGGTTGGAACAGGTCTTAAGAACGACCTCAGCGGTAAAATTAAAGAAGCCGTTCCATTCATCAATAATTATAAGAACAAACAAGTCATCTCTATCGATATTCCGACAGGATTGAACAGCGATAACGGTCTATTAATGTCTGAAGCTGTGATCGCTGACACAACAGTCACGATGGGAATTTACAAGATCGGGATCTTTGCAGCTGACGGCCCTTCAGTATGCGGCAATATCGTTCTCGGAAGAATATCGGCTCTTGATGCGAAAAATGCTGATACCGGATATTATGTCGCAGATGAACTCATTCCTGAACCTGTAAAAATTGCTGTTGACAGCTATAAAAACAAATGCGGGCATTGTCTTGTAATAGGCGGAGATATTGAAAAACTCGGTGCTACGATCATTGCGGCGAGATCATTTTTATCTTCAGGAGGAGGACTTATAACTGCCGCATTTGACACAAAACTGCACAAAAAGATCGCCGGAATAATGCCGGGCATGATGCTTACAGACATTAAAACTGCTGAAGAAAACATCAATGAATACAGCTCGTTGATCATAGGTCCGGGACTTACTTCGTGGCCTTTCAAAAAATTCTCGTCTTTAAGCGGATTTAAAGGGATCATCATCGCTGACGCAGGAATGTTCGATCTGATGAAGAAGTATCCTGAAATATTGAGCTCGCTTAAAAAATGCAGGATTGTTTTCACACCGCACCCCGGTGAATTGAAAAGGTTTCTCTCAGCAAGTAACAAAGAACCGTGGATAGATTCGGTTGAAAGATTTCCGCTTGAAAGAAACCATATTCTTGTCGCAAAAAGTCACGCCACATTTATCAGAAACATCAATAATACAGTTATCGTTCCTCACGGAGCCAAAGCACTGTCTTTCGGCGGATCGGGAGATGCACTTACCGGAATACTTGCCTTCGAAACATTTTACAGCGGACTTGAAAAAGGCTGTCTGAGAGCGGTTTTAAGACACAGGTTTGCCGGAATTGAACTTGAAAAAAAATATTCATCATCATATCATAACATTGAAAAACTTGTTGAACTTATTGGAATTACAGGAAATATCCATGAATAAGAAAGAAGCTGTAAAAACTCTGAAAAATGAGCATGAGACAGAAAAACTGGCTTTTGAATTAGGAAAAGAACTTGCCGGCGGCGAGCTGATAACTCTTGACGGAGACCTTGGAACAGGAAAAACTTTTTTTACAGGAGCGTTGTGCACAGCGCTTGCCATCGAAAGAAGAAATATAAGCAGTCCGACCTATGTGATAATGAGAAAGATCGAAGGGTCATTGACTGTGTATCACTGGGATTTTTACAGAATAAACCATGAAGATGAGCTTTTCACAGCAGACTTTTTTGAATGTCTGCATGAGAAAAACGCCGTAAATATTGTTGAATGGGCATCGCTATTTAAAAAAAGCTGGGAAAATTACGAACCCAGAATTGAGATCAATCTTGAATTCGGAGACACAGATGACGAGCGAAGAATCAAAATCGAAAGGATCGGCACCCGTTGAAACACCACCTGTCGAAGAGGAAAGTATTTTAAATAGACCAAGGCCGAAACTGAACCTCGCTAATGAAAAGAAAGCCAAGCCCAAACTGCCTGAAAAAACTATTTTGGAGCAGGAAGCGGCGGCGGAACCTCCGAAAAAGGAAAAACTCGAAGAAATAAAGGAAAAAACAGCTAAAATAGCATCTGAAATATATGGAAAAGTTTCTGACGGGCTTTCTTCAAAACTTAAAACAGGAACAAGCTTAAAAGAATCTGGAAAAATAATTATCGCAAACAGCAGAATACTGGTTTTCGCACTTGCTGTCACACTTATCATGATCTTTGTTTCAATGTTTTTATATCACTATTTTTCTTCCGGTTTCAACTCGCTTCTTTCCGGTTTTTACAGCAATTCTCCGGCACTTGACGGTCCTTTTGACTATATTTATTATTTATTCTGGGCAGTTACGAAAGTGTTCTTCCATGCGATTGTTATCGCCGCCTCATTTTTAATACCGTTCATTCTTTCATATATTATTACTTCACCTCTTAATTCCATTATCAGTATTATGGCAAAAGACCTGTCTGATGGAAAACCTGTTGAAGGAGCTGATTTTTCATTTGAAGATGCTTTCGAGGACATTATAAATTCACTTCAAGTTGCCGGACTATCGGCAGGACTGATACTGATCGCCTTTTTTCTCAATCTGATCCCGGTCATCGGTCAGATTGCAGCTTTTGCTATTTTCATTGCTGTCTTTTCTATGCTGATAAACGATTTTTCATTACAGAACAGCAACCTTGATCCTAAAATGAAGATATTGTGGATGAGAGATCATCCTTTCCATTGTCTGAGAACAGGCACACTGCCTGCAATTCTTGCGATGCTACCTCTTTTAAACAATGTTATTCTCGCTCTTGTATTTCCAGTGCTGATAATTCATGCAGTACTTAATTTTGAACAGATAAAGAAAATCGGTAAAAATCATAATGAAAACTGAAAATGAAATAAAATCGGGTATTTATATTCATATTCCTTTTTGCACTTCAAGATGTTTCTACTGCGATTTTTTCAGCAAGGTCGTAACAAATGAAAATATTAAAAGAAACTACTCAAAAGCCGTAACCATAGAATTGAAAAGAAGACTGCCGGAACTTGACGGCACAACTGTAAGTTCTGTTTATATAGGCGGAGGATCGCCTTCACTGATGGATTCCTCTTTCTTTGCCGGACTTTCTGAAATTTTCACTATGTCAGGAATCGACCTTGACAGAGTTGAATACACTGTTGAAGTGAATCTTAATGATATAGACTGCAAATGGATATCAAATCTGAGAATGACTGGAGTTAACAGAGTAAGTGCCGGAATTCAGGCATATGATGACACCGTTTTAAAAGAGATCGGAAGAAGAACAACTGTCGAAGATATCAAGAAGAATCTGCCGATCTTGAACAGTTATTTTAAAAACCTTTCGATCGACCTTATTTACGGATTCGGAAAAAACAGAAATATTACCAATGAACTTGACGAGTTATTTGCAATTGTTGACCCGGTTCATATTTCAGCATATCAATACACTCCGCCACACACTAAGAATGCTCCTGTCCTGCTTGATGAAGAAATTACCGCTTTGCAGGAAGCCGAAATAAAAGATTTTCTCAAAAATAAAGACTTTACGAGATACGAGATCAGCAATTATGCAAAAAAAGGTTTTGAAAGTGTTCATAATTCAATTTACTGGCAAATGGGGTTATGGCTCGGAATCGGTGCAGGAGCAAAATCGTTCAATTCTATTAAAAGAGAGCATGGTTTTTATGATGAAAACATAAACTCTTTCATTAACGGTGAAGGATCGAGCAGGTACACATCAACATTCCGGGAACAGATCGAGGAATTTCTACTTATGGGACTCCGTATGACAGAAGGGATCGAAATAAAACGGCTGGAAAGATATTTTAATTCTGACATCGACCTCATAATCGATCCATCAGTTATAAACGAACTGACAGATGAAGGTCTCATCGAGAAAAAAGACGGATATCTCCGATGCAGTGAAAAAGGACTCGACTTTCTGAACCCTGTCCTGTTAAAACTGTTTGATTCAATAAAAGCAGGTTGAAATGATAGGTGAAATTGAACAGAAATATAAAAAAAGCGGACTTCGCATTATCGGAGTCGATGAAGCCGGAAGAGGACCTCTTTGCGGACCTGTTGTAACTGCGGCAGTATGTCTTTTAAAAAATATCGAAGGACTTGACGACTCTAAAAAGCTGAGTGAAAAGAAGCGATTGGAACTTGTTCCACAAATAATTCAAAACAGCATCTGGAGAGTTTTTTCAGTAAGACCCTGCATAATTGATGAACTTAACATTTTTCAGGCTACTATGTTCGGAATGTCTAAATGTATCGAAAAAGTTCTGCAGAAAGTTTCTCAACCGCACATAATTCTGATTGACGGGAATAAAGTTACCGGCAGATTCGAGTTTGAAGAAGCGATCGTAAAGGGCGACTCGAAAAGCATCAATATCGCCGCCGCATCGATACTTGCAAAATGTCATCGTGACCGGATCATGGAAAGATGGAGCAAAATATATCCGCAATACAACCTTTCATCACACAAAGGTTATGCCACCGTTGAACACTATGATCTGCTTGAAAAAGAAGGACCTTGCGAAATTTACAGAAAAAGTTTTCGGCTTGTGAGGGAAAAACACCCGGAACAAATGGATCTGTTCTGAATTTTATTCGGCACCGGTACCCGGTTTATATTCCTCAAATTCCCACTTGAAATTGTCTATGAGAGACATTGAATCAAGAGCATGATCTCCAAGATCCCATATTGCAAGTCTGAGAGTTATAACTTCTCCGGGAACAACATTTCCTCTCGTTATAAGCCAGCCTGTTCCTCCGCTTGACTCAAATCCGGTTCCCTGAAGTTCTTCAGTACCGATACAGGATGTAACACCTTTGCTCGTTGCATTTACACACTGTTTAAAAAGCCCGGCCGGAGCAAGATTTACGCCGACAGGATTTCCGAGTGCATCTCTGCCGAGATTTTTATCAGCCGGATTCTGAAACTCAGGATTGTCGCTGGTATAAGTCGAATCAAGAAGTGCCACAAAGAAATCGTTATACTGCGAACAGATATAAGTCGGATATTCAATTGTCAGGAAGTAGAGATTGAAACTGAATGATTTTGCCGCTTCAGGAACTCTTATTCTTAATTTAAGCATAACAGAATCATATGTATTTCCAGTCGTACCGGTAGACCCGCCGCATGAAGGAGATGAAGGATATTTGTTGCCGTTTGCACCATACCAGTCACTAGGAGCCGCACTCGACACACCCTGATTTAAAGCTTTCATCGGATTTCCAACCTTGCCTGAAGTAATAGCCAGCATCTGAGAACCCAGAGTAGGCTTTATGACATTACCGAGTGCATTCAGCATCCCGTTGCTGTCAATATTAGCTCCAAAACTTCCGTCCGGCTTCAATATCTCAGCACTTATAACACCCCATCCGCTTGCAGCATCTTCAGTTGCTGTCTTACAAAGTCCTATTGCTCTGGCATAATCCATTGGATCTTTTGATGTCGCATTAAGTGTATCATCACATTTGTATATCTGTGAATTTTCATTTTCGTCATGTGAGCAGAAATGTATCGCCGGGTCCCAGGCAGACTTAGGATCCGGACACTGACTTTCAACTTCACAGCAGTCTTCGCATGCAGGGTGTCCGTCACCGTCAATATCAGTCCCATTATCAATAGTTCCGTCGCAATCGTTGTCTATACCGTCACTGCACAGATCTCCTGTTTCCACTTCAGGAAGCACTTCGCCTTCACAAGGACCCCAAGTACCATCGCTTCCGCATGTTCTGACACTGGCTTTACAAGGACCGATACCTTCTGTTTCAGGCAAGCTCTGATAGTTGCATTTTTGAGTTTCCTTTGGGGTGCATTCTGTATTACTGCCAGTATTTCCAGAATTACCTGAATTTCCGGAATCACCTGTGTTGCCATCATCGCCAGAATCGGAAGTATCAGGAAGCGAAACTCCGTTATCATTATTTTC
>DAOQAY010000149.1:0-6904 GCA_035354435.1 bacterium | reverse complement strand
CATGAACGGCAAAGATAAAAAGAGCGATTTCGGCAAACTTCTTGAAGAATATTCCGATATTGATTTTGAGATCCATAAAAGAGAAAAAAGCTCAACTCTGGAAGACCAGAAAGATCTTTTCAGACCTCCTCAGATCAGACCTGACAAAACGATCGACCTTCACGGCATGACAAAAGAAGAAGCTTTGAGACTTGTTGATATCACGGTGAAAGATATGAAAGCCCGTGGAATTTTAAAGCTCAGAATTATCACAGGAAAAGGGAAGCATTCAGAAGTTGCACCGGTCATTCCTGATGCCATAAACGACCTTCTTCTCGAACTGAAGAAAGCAGGCATAATATCCCGAATAGACTGGGAAAACAAAACAGTAAAAAACTCAGGATCAGTTGATGTTGTGAGATGAAGACTACCACTTGTTCCAGTGGATCTGTTTTTTGTTGAATTTGTCTTTGGGTTTATCTTTTCCTGACGGGGTTCCGACGGGAATGAATGCAAGGGGGACTATATTTTTCGGGAGTCCGAGAATTTTTGCCACAGGTTCAAAACGGTCTTTATTGGGATAAACTGCTGTCCAGACAGCTCCGAGGCCCATTGATTCAGCCGCAAGAAGAATATTCTGTACTGCTGCACTGCAATCCATGATCCAGTAAACCGAATCAGTTCCGCCATTCTGCTTTTCCATGTCACCTGCAACAATTATCCCGTGTCCTGCCGGAACCGCCATTTTTGCATAGGGAAGAGCATCAGACAGTTTTTTCAGAACGGCTTTATCGTCAATGATTATGAATTCCCACGGCCTTTTGTCCATCGCAGTCGGAGCCGCCATTCCCGCTTTTACAAGCAGTTCGAGAGTTTCT
Source organism: bacterium (assembly GCA_035354435.1). GTDB lineage: Bacteria > UBP6 > UBA1177 > UBA1177 > UBA1177 > JAKLDO01. Next base: position 6,047 of record DAOQAY010000149.1, on the reverse strand, counting down.
TTCGGAATAGTGCTTTCGTTGTAATTTCTAACACTTTTTCTTTCAAAAATTGTTTTCATAGTCTCATTCATCTGTTCACCTCCTGAAAGAGTTGACATCATAATTACGATCATTAAAAAAAATAGTCCTTTTTTCATTGAATTCTCCTAAAAACTTATATTAAGATATTTTTCAGAGCAGTTGTCAGACTCATCACAACTGGTTGCTCTTATTGAATATTGTCCTTCATAAAACAATTCGTTTGAAATTGCTTCTGTCTGTTCTCCTTCACGGTCAAAAGCTGTTGTCACAATATAAAATTCACGGTTTGAATAGTCGCCTTTTGAATACTGCGATCCTGACATTTCACAAAGATAATATTCACACACAAAATCGAGTTCGTTTGCACTCAACATCACAATAGCATCGTATCCGGCATGTTGATAAACAACAGCTCCTTCCGCATCAGTTATTTGCACATCAGAATATCTCGGAGGGTTCGGCCAAGGATCATTTTCCACAAGATCTTCAGCTTTTATAACAACATGAAATTTCTCGGCAATTCCGTCATTTGACAGCGTTTTTGTTCTATCTGCATCAATCAAAAACATCTCATCAATGACTGGCGGTGTCTTATCATTCTGAGGAATCATAAGTTCAAGCGGGTTAAGCTTTATCCCTTTCTCGTTCAGAACATTGAAATGGACATGATGAAAAAACTTTCCGCTGGAAGAATCCGGAGTCGGCCAGAAAACGATCTTTCCGGTATTACTGCCGGCCTTTAGAATTGTGTCACTTCCTTCAATATTATAGATCTCTTCCGGAACACTTTCCGTATCGGTATGGTGAAACTGGAATTGAAGTCCGTTCACAGTTTTCACAACTACCTGAAAATAATACGGACTTTCGCCACCTGTTTCCTCTGTTCTGTAATATCCTGTCTCTGTGACCCTGCCATCATAAGGATTAAAAATATCGACAGGCTCATCTTTCACAATATCAACCCCTTGATGGAAATATGCCTCGCCGTAATTATCTGAATAACGCTGTATATTCAGTGTTGTGTGTCCAACCGGATGCGGATCGTTCTGCGGTGAAAAAGGCCACAGCATCGAGTGTATCGGTATTATCATAAAACGATCAAGTTCCTCAATTTCTAAGGCATCGGTAACACAGCATACTTCTTCGCTTTTTAGCACAAATTCTAAATAATTTTCCGCCCCTTTTTCACACACACTACAACCGTTTTTTTCAAACTCGGCATTCAGAATGTTCCTGATTGAAACCACATCATCTTTGTGCATCGAAAAAGAGGTATCCATATTGTTTAAAGTTCTTTCAACCTTGAGAGAATCCATGTCCAGCTCAGCTTTCTGAACAATGAATCTGCTTTCATTTTTGGGAAATTCCAGATCTTTTCTGACACGGATCACAGTTAAAAATTCCAAATTGACCTCAGAAGTGTCGGAATCTGTTTCAATATCCGCATCAAAATCATTGTCCGCATCATCACTAACTTCATTATCAATGTCAATGCTGACATATTTTTTCTGAGGATTGTCACAGGCTGTAAAAATAAACAAAAGCATAAAAAGAATTAAATATTTCATCAATTACCTCCGGCACAATCTTAGAAGTTTATCAATATGCTTTTTTTTTGCAAACTCAACCCCCAACCCCTTCTCTCTCTTGAAAGAAGGGGCTTTTTTACCCTCTTTTTTTAAGAGAGGGTGGCTTGAGCTTGTCGAAAGCCGGGTGAGTTAAATTTTTTTTGGCTAAAACACAGAACATAAGTATATTCAGTCTGTTTCGTTCATTTACGATTAATTTTGGAGAATTAAATGAAGTATTTAGTGACATCCGCTCTTCCTTATGCAAACGGTCCCATTCACCTTGGTCATCTTGCCGGTGCTTATCTTCCGGCTGATGTTTATGTCCGTTATCTGCGGAATATGAACCGCGAAGTTCTTTATATCTGCGGCACAGACGAACATGGCGTTCCGATAACTATAAACGCCGAATCAAAGGGAGTTACCCCTGAAGTTGTTGTAAAAGAGAATCACGATCTCATAGAAAAAGGCTTTAAAATGGCTGGAATGTCCTTTGATATTTTTTCAGGAACCCATAATAATATTCACTCTGAGCTTTCACAGGAATTTTTTATAAATCTCAATAAAAACGGATATATATCTGTAAAAGATGTTGAACAGCTTTATTGCGAACATGATAAAATGTTCCTTCCTGACAGATATGTTGAAGGAACCTGTCCTATTTGCAAAGATTCCGGCGCAAGAGGCGATCAATGCGATAAATGCGGCAATGCTCTGAACACGCTTGATCTTATTGAACCCAGATGTAAGCTTTGCGGCAAAACTCCGGTAATTAAAACATCAAAACACTGGTTTCTTGATCTTGATAAATTTGAAAAGAAACTTGACACATGGCTTGAAAGCAAAGTCAACTGGAAAAGCAATGTCAAGGCATTCTGCAAACAATGGTTTGAAAGAGGACTTGAACCGAGAGGAATAACCCGTGATATTTCCTGGGGAATTCCTATTCCTGTCGAAGGAGCCGAAGGGAAAGTGCTTTATGTATGGTTTGACGCTCCTATCGGTTATGCATCTTTTACAAAAGAGCTTTTCGAAAAAAGAGGAGCGGATAAGAACGAGTGGCAGAAATGGTGGAAAGGCGGCAAAGATGTCAAACTTGTTCATTTTATAGGCAAGGACAACATCGTTTTTCATTCAATAATCTGGCCGGCAATGCTTATGGGACAGAATGAAACACAGGAATGGAAACTTCCTGACGAGATCCCGGCGAACGAATTTCTCAATCTTGAAGGTCAGAAAATATCAACAAGTAAAAACTGGGCAATCTGGGTTCACGAATTCCTTGAAATATTCAACCCTGATGCTGTCAGATTCTATCTTGCATCCAATGCACCGGAATCAAAGGATGCCGATTTCTCATTCAAAGGTTTTCAGGATGCAAACAACGGAATGCTTGCAAGTATTTACGGCAATTTCGTAAACAGAAATCTCGCTTTCATCAACAAATTTTTTAATGGAAAGATCGAAGGCGAAGTGAAATATACCGCTGATGACGACAAGCTCTGGGTCGATGTAAACAAAGAACTTCGGGAAGTGCTTGACTGCTATGAAACATTCAGAGTGAGAGATGCGGTCTTTCATCTGATGGAGATCGGCAGGATCTCAAATAAATATTTTGATTCAATGGCTCCGTGGGCTCTTCGAAAGAACGATCCGGCAAGATGCAACGGTGTGTTCATTACATGTCTTAATCTCATAAACACACTTGCAACAATAATGGAGCCGATAACTCCGACATCAAGCAGAAAAGTCAAAAAAATGCTTAACCAGCCTGAAACATTCGATTTTTCAAGCTTGTTTACTCAACAGATCCAACCCGGAATAACTCTCGGCACAGTAGAGATACTTTTCACCATGATCGATGACGAAGCAATCGAAATAGAGAAGAAAAAACTGGGGTAAATTAACCTGTTGACATGGTGGATACTAATTCATCAAGTGGCTATACTATTTGTACGGACTGAGAACAGCCACTCTATCTATTCCATTGTAATCTTTAACTAATTCAATCAATTTCATCTCTTTCTGATCCTTAATGAAAGCCGATCCTTCATATCCGAGTTCTATCATTAACAGACCGTCAGATTTGAGAAAATCTTTTGCATCCCTGATAATTTTACGAGTCAGTTCTATACCGAGTCTGCCACCGTAAAAAGCAGAAACCGGTTCAAATTCAAGAGAACCTTTAACAAAATTTTTCATATCATTTTCTGAAAGATAAGGAGGATTTGCAGTTATAACATCATATTTTTCTTCAATATTTTGGAACAGGTCGCTGTTAATGATCTTTATGCTTTCATTTTCCGGGAAAAGTCTCCGGGCATTTATTTTCACAACATCAAGGGCATCATTTGAAATATCAGAAAGCGTTATGTCGCAGTCAACAACTCTCAGAATACTTAAACCGGCACAACCACTGCCAGTACAAATATCAAGAACTGACGGCCTGTTCTTATATTTTTTCAGATAATCTATAGCTTTCATGACCAGAAATTCAGTTTCAGGTCTCGGGATGAGCACTCTTTTGTCAACTTTAAAAACATCTTCAAAGAATGCTTTTTCTCCGGTGATGTAAGCTACAGGTTCAGAATTCATCCTTCTTTTGACAAGCTCTTCAAACTTTAATATATCAATTTCATTAATAAATTCATGTCTTCTGGTAAAAAGATCAAACCTTGACAATCGTAGCACTAAAGCAAGAATTATCTCAGCATCAAGTCTAGGTGTATCGGATATGTTATTTATTGAAAGAACCGCTTTTGACAGAACATCCTCAATCTTCAAATTCATCGGACATACCTTCAATGTTCTGACCGAGCAGAAGAGCGTTCTGATAATTTATCAGAGGATCGATGATCATATCAAGAGATCCCTCCATGACATCACCGACTCTGTAAAGGGTAAGTTTAATCCTGTGGTCGGTAACTCGGCCTTGAGGAAAATTATAAGTCCTTATTTTCTCTGATCTGTCGCCACTTCCGACAAGACTTTTCCGTTTTAAACTCAGTTCACGGTCAATCTTTTCTCTTTCCATTTGAAGAACTTTTGATTCAATGATTTTCATTGCTTTGATCCTGTTCTGGATCTGACTTCTCTCATCCTGCATCGCAACAACAATTCCTGTGGGAAGATGAGTTATCCTTACCGCACTGTCAGTCTTGTTGACATGCTGGCCACCCGCACCGCTTGCTCTATAAATATCAATCTTGAGATCTTTATCATCTATTTTTATCTCATCCACATCATCTGCTTCAGGAAGCACGGCGACAGTAATTGCCGATGTATGCACCCTGCCCTGAGCCTCGGTAACAGGAACTCTCTGAACTCTGTGAACTCCGCCTTCATATTTAAGTCTTCCATAAACATCTTCGCCGCTGACAGTAGCAATCACTTCCTTAATGCCCGCACCTTCAGATTGGCTGATAGACATTATTTCGACTTTCCAGCGCTTAAGTTCAGCATATCTGCAATACATTCTATAGATCTCTTCAGCAAATAAAGCCGCTTCATCTCCTCCTGTTCCTGCCCTGACTTCAAGTATAGCATTTTTCTCATCCATCGGATCTCTGGGAAGAAGAAGAATATTTATCTCATCATTCAAGCGTTCATATTTTTCTTCAAGACCGGGCAGTTCGGCTCTTATCATTTCGATCAGATCCGGATCTTTTTCTACCGAAAGCATCTCTTTCTGGCTCAATATTTCCTTGTCAAGTGCGTTCCATATAAGATATTTGTCAGACACTTTTTTCAAGTGCTTATATTCTTTCATCAATTTAGTGTATTTTTTCATATCTGAAGTTATTTCAGGCTTGGAAAGTTCCCGTTCCATCCTTAGACAGTTTTTATGAACTTCGCCAAGTTTCTCTCTGATATCAAGCATTTACCTTCTCCGCACTTTTATAAAAAAAAATCCCCTGCCAGACTATTATTAACAGTATGACAGGGGAGTAAAAAGATACGCTATTTTTTGCCGGCGTACGAATCTCTTTTGTATTTCGCGTTGAATTTTTCAATTCTTCCGGCAGTATCAACTATCTTTGTTTTTCCAGTGTAAAAAGGATGGCAATTTGAACAGATTTCAACATTGTAGCCTTCTTTCTTGGTTGAACGGGTAACGATCTCGCTACCGCAGGAACATTTTACTGTAATTACATCAAGCTTCGGATGTATTTTGTCTCTCATCTCACATCTCCTTAATAATACAGAGCAAAAGTCTGAGGAATCCTATACATTGACTTTAAAAAATCAAGAATTATTTAGCGCTCTTCCATAAACCTTTGAATTTACTAATCTTTCATGTAGTCGTAATATTCATTGCCAAGATGGGTAATTAACTCTTCTCCCATCATATGACGCAAAGTGTTTTTAAGTTTTGTCTGCTGAATGAACAGATCATGCTCAGGATAAAGCCCTTCACCGACCATCGGCGACTTGAAATAAAAACTCATCCATTCCTGA
>DAOQAY010000148.1:3695-7044 GCA_035354435.1 bacterium | reverse complement strand
ATACCCTCTGAACCGGCTTTTTTCTATTCCGTAGTTGTCTTTCAGTTCGGAGAAATCTCTTGATGCGGTCCTGATTTCAGGCATGTCGTATCCCGCATCCATAAGCTCATAAAGATATGTCGCTCTGCCGCTGCTCATAATTGTCAGCGGTATTGCGACTTTTTCTTAATGATTTTAACTGATTATTCAGTCACTGAACTTCATAAATAGTTTTGAAATCGGCTCTAATTGAACTTGTTTTAAATGATTATCGAAGCCGTAGAGATCAATCATTCACAGATTCGATCGTTTGGAATTTTAGAGATTGTTCAGGGATTGCCGACTATTTAGCTGCGAAGAAAGCTCCGAGCTCTTTTCCTGCTTTTGCGAATGATTCGCCAAGTCTGGATGATGCGTCAAAGTCAAATCCGCCGAATGATCCGCCGGGCACATTGTTCATTTCATATGATGCAACCGGGTTGTTCATGTCAGCTGTCTTATAAATGTCGATCTGGAAACTTACGAATGCATCCTGTCTTGAAATACCGATGTTCCAGCCCGGCTCAAGTTTGGTGATTGTAAGAATCATTGTAAGTTCAGCGTCTGTTACTTTTGTTCCGATCTCAAGACCTTTTTCTTTGGCATACTCATTGATAAGTGATTCGAATTTAGGTGCGAAAACGGCTTCTTTCTGTGTGTCCCATTTTCCTTTCCAAGTGTCGCCCTTGCCGGCTTCTTTTTTGTTGAGCTCTGTCACTTTGTTGTCTACATACTCAGCTTCGGTTGCAAATTTGCCGACTTTTGCTTTTGAATAGTCGAACTGTACAGCGATTTTTTTCACGCCGTTAAGGTAATTCTTGGTGTTATCGCCTTTTTTGTACTTAACCATAGAGCATGCAACAGCAAGAACGAGTGTAAGGATAACAACTGTGATCAACGAAATCTTTTTCATGAATTCCTCCAAAAATTAGTAAATAGGAACGACTTCTGAGAAAATAGAAAATATTAGAATTAAGTCAAGAAAATTGGGGAATGTTAATGATCAATTTTTTGATAATTATTTGTTTAGATTTTCAAGTTCATTTGACAATTCATCCCACTTTTCCATGAGTGCAAGAAGTTCTTTATCGAGTTCAGATATTTTTTTGCCGGATTGTGTCTGATCACCGGTTCCTGATGAAAGTTTTTCGGAAAGTGATCTCTTTTCTTCTTCTTTTTTGTTTATGGTAGTCTGGACAGTTTCTATTTCTTTTTTCAACCTATTGATCTTGTTGCGGATTTCTTTCTGCTGAGCGAAATCGGTCTTTCCTTTGCTCGCTGGAGTTTCGGCTGATTTTATTCCATTTTTGTCATCATCAATTATGTCGTGTCCGTAACGGTCAAGATACTCCTGATATGTGCCGGGGAAATTGACAATATCGCACTTTCCTCTGAAATAAACTACCGAAGTTGCAAGAGAATTTATGAAATGTGAATCATGGGAAACAAAAATTATGGTGGCATCAATATTTTGCAAAGTTTTCAGAAATATTTCTTTTGAATCAATGTCAAGGTGGGTTGTAGGCTCATCAAGCAGCAGCAGATTGCCGGGGTTCATTATCATTTTTATGAAAGCAAGTCTTACTTTTTCTCCGCCACTGAGTACTGCAATTTTTTTATCCCAGTCATCTTCATAAAAAAGAAATGCTCCAAGCAGGTTCTTCACTCTTGTCATCATATCAAAAGGTGCAATAGATTCAACGAACTGGATGACAGTCATGTCGCCGGGAAGAAGTGTTATTTCATGCTGCCTGAAGTAACTGACCTCAACATCTTTACCAAGGTTGAAAAATCCTGATGTCGGTTCTATTGCTCCGCCAATTATATTCATCAGAGTGGATTTCCCGAAGCCGTTTCTTCCGACAAGTGCAATCCGTTCTCTTCTTGAAACTATCCTTTTGTAATCTGCAATGACATCAAGATCGCCGAAACTGTGATATAATTTGTCCATTTCAGCCACAATTTCTCCGCCTCTTTTCGGGTCTGGAAGCCGGAAAGTCATTTTAGGCGGAGTTCTCGGAAGTGTGATAAGTTCACCTTTGAGTTTTTCCATCTGTTTGTATTTTGACTGTGCAAGAGGCGCAGTTGCAGCATTAAAACGGTTTTTTTCATAAAAATCGTTAAGTATCTTTATTTCATCAAGCTGTTTTTCCCGTTGTTTTTCAAGAACTTTGATCCGTTGTTCTTTTTCAACAAGATAATAGTCGTAATTTCCACGGTACATATTTACATTTGCCGCAAAAACTTCCCATGTTTCTTCCACAACGCGGTTTAGAAAATCCCTGTCGTGCGAGACAAGAAGTACCTGTCCTTCGAATTTCATGAGCCAGCCTGCAAGAAAGTCGATGGTTGAAATATCAAGATAGTTTGTCGGCTCGTCAAGAAGTATGACATCAGGTTCGCGGACAAGAACTCTGGCAAGAGCAATTCTCATCTGCCATCCGCCGCTCAGGGTTTTTGCGGATCTGTTCCAGTCCTCTTTATTAAAACCGAGATTCAGCAGAATTGTCTCTACCGAATTTTTTCTTCTTGTCTTTACATCAAGAGTGTGAAGCTCTTCAACAACTTCAGCAAGCTCTTCGCAAAGAGAATCTTCAGGATTTTCAGTGCTTTCAAGGATTTTTATTATTTCAGTTTCCCTGGCACTCAACTCATTGAACTTGTCAGAATTCAGCCATGCAGAAACTTCTTCGAATATTGTACCGTTGAAATCATAAACCGCTTGCTGGGGAAGATATTCGATTATGGCGTTCCTTTTAGTTGTGATCTCGCCGGTATCAGGATATTCCAGTCCTGCGATTATTTTCATAAGTGTCGATTTTCCTGAACCGTTCATGCCGACAAGAGCAGTTCTGTTCTTGGAAAGCGGAATTGTGACATGGCTCAGGATCGAAGTACCCATATACTGTTTGGAAATATCCTTCAGAACAAGCATTTCATTCTCCGGAAAAAAACTCAAGCGGCATTCTACTGAATTTTTTAAAAAAGAAATAGAAAACTTTTCAACTTCTGATATATAGTACTCAGTAATTTGATTTGCTGCCGGAGGAGAAAATGTTCAGGGTTTTTATTTCTGTTGTTTCTGTTTCTGTTCTTTTGTTTTCACAAATTGAAGCAAGAAGCTGTGCCGATGTGGATGCAAGCTTTAAAAAGCTGGTTGGTGAAATGAAAGAGTCGTGGAAGGAAGAGGATGTGAGTATCGAAAAAGAGCTGAGCGAGGCTGAGATCACGATCATCGATATGGAAAAAAATATTGATGCCCGTATGAAAAAGCTCGATGATTTTATGAATTCTGAAAAAGATAAAGAGCTTAATAAGCTTAAGATTAAGC
>DAOQAY010000148.1:0-3595 GCA_035354435.1 bacterium | reverse complement strand
GATGATTTTATGAATTCTGAAAAAGATAAAGAGCTTAATAAGCTTAAGATTAAGCACGAAGCTGAGGTTGCAGATCTTGAAAAAGCTTCAAAAACTTTTGTAAGCAAATACGAAAAAGATATCGCATTAAACACCGCAAGGCTCGAAAAAATAAATAAAGATGTTGCGGAAATACAGAAAAAAGTAACCGAGCTTGAAAAGGTGAGAGATGCCATTGATGCAGAATATCAGAAGGCGAGCAAGGATAAGCAGAATGAGAACGAGAAGATAAGAACAGTCGCTGAAGATGAAGACAGAAAATATTTTGCAGAGGTTCAGAACGAATATCAGAAACAGTTTGACGGATTCAACGCTAAACAGGAAGTGTGGGAGAAAAAAGAAGCTGAGAAAATAGCCGTCGTCAACGCTGTTGATAAGGATGTCGAAAATTTTTCTGTTCAGATGGCAAATAAACTTGGAGATTTTCAGACAGATCTTGAAAAAAGAAGAGAAGAGCTTTCCAAGCAGTTCAAAGATGCCGAGCTTGAAGCAAAAAACATGGAACTGGACATGGAACTTGCTAAAAAGTCTGAGGAAATGAATAAAGAGCTTACTGAATACAGAAAGTTGAAAGCTGATGAAAAGAAGCAGAGAGAATTCGAGCTTGATACATTCAGAATGGAGAAGCATGACTTTAAAAAAGTGAATGATGCCCAGATCGCCTCGGCTTTGAAAATGAAAGATGATAAGATCAACAGCAGAAGAAATGAGCGCAAAAGAAGGGACGAAATGTGGGAAAAGGAAAGGTTGAGTGCTGAAAACAGATATAAAACCACTCTGAGTTTTAAGTTCGGTAAACCGCTTGAGCTTATTCTTACCAGAAAAACAGCTCTGGAAAAGGAAAGTATCGCTCTGACAGAGAAAAACACAGAACTTCGGGGCAAGGCATCGCGTGAAAAGGACGATTTTATGAATGCCAACCAGCAGAGCCGTGTTGACGGTGAAGATATTTACAGAGCATTGAGAGAAAGAATAAATGCCCAGTATGACGGAAAGCTTCTTGTGATGAAGCAGAAAGAAGAAGAAAACAAGAATGTCCTCGAAAAGAAAAGAGCGCAACTTATTGAAAAGAAAGATAAAAACAGGGAAAAAAGACAGACAGCCCTGAATAAGAAAAAAGAACAGTACGAAAAAGAAAAAGCAAAATGCAAATGATCCGTTGAAAAAAAACTGATTGACATGCACACATTCATACATACAATCATAAGTGTTATTGTCTGTATCGGGAGTTGAAGAATGTCAAGAATCAAGACAACTTTTACACTAAATGAAGATGTGGTTGCAGAACTTGAAACATTTTCAAAAGGTCTGGCGAAGAAGAAAAGTCATATTATCGAAACGGCTCTTTCAATCTATTTTGATATGATGGACAGTCATCTTGCTGAGAAAATGTTGAAAGATGTTGAGTCCGGTGAAGAAGAGCTGGTAGATGCTGAAAAAGTCTACAAGGATCTGGGCCTTAATTGATGCAATATAAAATTCTTTTTACAAAGTCGGCTGTAAAAATGTTGGAAAAGATAGATTTTCCAATCCAGAAACTCATAAAGATCAAACTTGATATCCTTTCAAAAAACTTTACTGCACTTGAAAACAACCTGAAACAGCTTAAAGGCGAAAAAAACATATATCGTCTCAGAGTCGCTGACTACAGAGTGATTTTTGAGAAAAGAGATTCAGAACTGATCCTTTTGATAATCCGCATCGGTCACAGAAAAGAAGTCTATTTCGATCTTTAACCGGTACTCATCCATTTAATCAAAAAGAAATGGCAAACTTTTTCTATTTAATTATAGTAACTTGCTATCGTTTTGAAACTGAGGGAGAAAGAGAAATATGATCAGTACGACCAAGCTAAGTCTTGCTTTCGGCGGAAGTAAACTTTTTGACGATGTGAATATTAAGTTCACCCCCGGGAATTGTTACGGGATCATCGGTGCAAACGGTTCAGGGAAATCGACATTTTTGAAAATACTTGAAGGAGATCTGGAGCCGACAAGCGGCGAAGTTATCGTTCAGAAAGGGGTGAGAATTGCAGTTTTAAAGCAGGAGCATTTCGCTTTTGATGAGCTGGAAGTCCTTGAAACTGTTATCAGAGGTCACGAACTTTTGTGGAAGACCATGCTCGAAAAGGATGCGATATATGAAAAGGAAGATTTCTCGGAAGAGGACGGACTGATGGCTTCCGAACTTGAAGAGAGATTTGCAACGCTTGGCGGATGGGAAGCGGAATCCAATGCGGCGACTATTCTTGCGGGGCTTGGCATAACGGAAAGTTTTCACAAAAAAAAGATGAAAGACCTCGACGGCGGAGAAAAAGTGAGAGTTCTTCTTGCCAGAGCTCTTTTTGGAAAGCCTGGAGTTCTTCTGCTTGACGAGCCGACAAACCATCTCGATATCCGTTCGATAATGTGGCTTGAGAACTTTCTGATAAATTTTGAAAATACAGTGATAGTTGTTTCTCACGACAGGCATTTTCTCAACAAAGTGTGCACTCATATTGCCGATATTGATTTCAAAAAGATAAAAATGTATGTCGGAAATTACGATTTCTGGTATGAATCTAACCAGTTGATGCAGAAAATGGTTAAAGAACAGAATAAGAAAATTGAAGATAAACGGTCAGAATTAAAGCAGTTTATTGAAAGGTTCAGTTCAAACGCATCAAAAGCAAAGCAGGCGACTTCGAGAAAAAAAGAGCTTGAAAAACTTACTCTTGAAGATATGCAGATAAGTTCCAGAAAATTTCCGTATGTTGATTTTAAACCTGCCAGAGAAATCGGTAAAGAACTGCTGACGGTTGAAAACATGTCAAAGACCATTGACGGAATCACATATTTTAAAAATATCAGTTTCAGACTTGAACGGAATGATAAAGTCGCTTTTGTCGGATCTGACGATATTGCAAAAACAGTGCTTTTCAAAGTGCTTTCGGGTGAGATAGAGCCTGATGAAGGCGGTTACAGATGGGGTCCGACAGTTTCATTTGCCTATATGCCTAAAGATATTTCAAATTATTTTGCCAGAACTGACCTTGATCTTATTGACTGGCTCAGACAGTATTCCGAAGAAAAAAGTGAAAATTTCATCCGCAGTTTCCTCGGCAGGATGCTTTTTAAAGGTGATGATGCACTGAAAAGCTGTTCTGTTCTTTCCGGCGGAGAAAAGATGAGATGTATGCTTTCAAAAATGATGCTTTCCACTGCAAATGTTCTCATGCTTGATGAACCTACAAATCACCTTGATCTTGAGTCAATAACCGCAGTAAATAAAGGGCTTATCAATTTCTCTGGAACAATGCTTTTTGTTTCACAGGATCATCAGTTCATCGAATCAATTGCAAACCGTGTCATGGTTTTTAATCAGGAAGGTTTCCTTGATGCAAAAATTCCGTTTGACATGTATATCGAAAAGGGCGGAAAAGTCTAGCAGGATCACCCCGGAAATGCTTCTCCTGAAACCGGTAGTTCCGGTGAAAGTAAAGAAATAGCGTCTTTTTCATTAATTCGCGAATTGCGAATGACTGAAAACTTGAAAACTTACAACATATAAAGTAATC
>DAOQAY010000147.1:0-7063 GCA_035354435.1 bacterium | reverse complement strand
ATAACAACAGACAAAGCATCGTAAAAATAATTGTACGGTTTAAAAACTTCATTGAGTCTCCTATTTCTTTTTATTTTTTCTCAGTTTTCTGAAAACGAGGAATGTCGCAACTATGACGATGAAGACCCATGCATAGGCTGCGGCGATGAGGGTCTGGAGGAATCCCGTCCACCCTTCACGGAACGCTTTTTCTATATTTTTCATAAATGAAAAGACTGATTCCTTCTGCTCATAATAGGAAATTGTGAGCGTGCTGTAAGCTGTGCGGTCCTGCATGAGCTTGAGCTGTCCTTCTACCGACTCTATTTCACCGCGGATCTCGCCAAGCAGTTTCTGGACTGCGAGTGTCTCATTTATCGTTTTCGCCTTTTCAAGAATGGCAAGATAGTTCTTTTCAACCTCTTTTTTGGCTTTCAGCCGTGCTTCGCTGTCAACAAATTGAGCAGTGATGTCCGTTACCCCGATAGATCTGGAATTAAACGAACCTGCAATATGCTCAAGCTCTTCAATGAACTTATCGAACGAATCGACAGGAATGCGGGCGACCAGAGTGAAGTTCCTGTTCCCTGTGTAATTGTAAGCATTCTCACGGAACACAAAACCCTTGTACTGATCTATCAGCTGACGCACTTTTGCCGTGGTCTCCGCAACGGAATCTGTCTGAAAAGAGACACTCCCCTCTTTCACCAGCCTGCGTTCCTGAACAAGAGCCTCAACACCCGAACCGTTTGCCTGCTCTGCTCTAACATCCATCGGTTTTTCTGCTGAACCTGCACTGCCTGCAGCCGGAGCAAATGACATCATCTCTCTTTTGGAGCATGAACCCAGCAGAGCAGCACAAAGCGCCGCAAAACAAATTGTTTGAGTTAAAAATCTCATGTCATTCTCCATAATTAAGTTATTCAGCGACACAAAACCGTACAGTTTTTCGGGAAAAGAGTCAATTATTCAGGTAGAGACTCCATTTCTTGCCATATTTTTTTCAATGGGTTAAACTCAGCCGTAACATTTTAAAAGGTGGAACATGACCGGCAGAAAGGAAAACGACAATCTGTGGCTTTTAAAGCAGTACCGTGAACTTGTAAATGAGATAGAACGGGCATTTCAGGAACTTATTGATCCGGAAAAATCGCCGAAAGAGGAGATTGACTTCCCTTATGATGTGTTTATTGATACCTCGGCAAATGAGCTTGTTGTTGAGATCGAAGTTCCGGGACTTACGATGGATGCCATATCGCTGGTTGCAGCAGATCAGCTGATGCAGGTTAGCGGAATAAAAGAAACGCTCAGATGCCACAGGTATGAAAACTGTGTCTGTCTCGAAAGAGATAACGGAGTTTTCAATAAGATCATTCATCTCGGGAAGGCAGTAAACCTTTCCGCAGCCTCGGCAACGCTTGAGGACGGAGTACTGACAGTGAGATTTCCTATCGTGGATGAAAAAAGAGGCATTAATAAAATCGAAATTGAGCAACGAGGTTAAAATGGTCAATGAAAATAATGAGATAAAGCCTATTCCGGATATACTCCCAGTCCTTCCGCTTAAAGATTCAGTGCTTTTTCCATATATGATACTGAATGTAAATGTCCAGCGGGGATTTTCAGCACTGGCCGTGAACAGAGCCATTACCGGTGAAGGATTTCTCATAGTCACAGCCCAGAAAGATGCCGCAAGTGAAGAGATAAGCGATAAAAGTCTTTATCTGACAGGAACGGTCGCAACAATAATAAGAATGCAGAAAAGCTTTGACGGAAGCATGACACTGCTCATTCAGGGTTCGAAAAAAGCATCTTTGAGCGATGTCGCATTTGACAGTGAAGGAAATTATTACAAAGCGCATGTTGCTGTTATTGAAGAAACCGATGATTCCCAGAACATACTGGCTCAGGCACTTATGGTTGAAATAAAAAATCAGATAAAAATGATAGCAGACAGAGGCGAAATATCTCTTCCGCCAGAAGCACTCGGAGCGATCCAGAGCGTAAAAAACCCCGGAAGACTTGCCGAGATAATTCTGAACCATCTATCTAAATCCATTGAACTTTCACAACGGGTGCTTGAGGAAAACTCTCAAGTCAGAAAGCTTCAGATAGTACACGAAAACCTTGAAAAAGAGATAAATCTGCTTGAGATCCAGTCCGATATCAGGAACAAAGCGAAAGAACGGCTCGGGAAAGCACAGAAGGAGTACTATCTCAAGGAACAGATGAAACAGATCCAGAAAGAGCTGGGAAACGATGATCCACACCTGTCTGAAATTCAGGCTTATGAAAAAAAGCTCGCTGAAACCAACCTTCCTGAAAATGTGAAAAGTGAAGCGACAAAACAGCTTGACCGTCTCAGGACAATGAACCCTGCTGCATCAGAAACTGTTGTAATCAAAACATGGCTTGACACGATCCTCGAACTTCCGTGGAACAGCGAAACACCGGACAATAAGGACATAACAAAAGCAGGAAAAATACTTGAAGATGACCACTTCGGTCTTGAGGATGTGAAGGAAAGAATACTTGAATTTCTCGCAGTGAGACAGATCCGCGGCACATCAAAATCTCCGATACTCTGCTTCATCGGGCCTCCGGGAGTAGGGAAAACTTCTCTTGGAAAATCCATTGCACGGGCTCTGGGAAGAAAATTCTACAGACTGAGCCTCGGCGGACTGCATGACGAAGCAGAAATACGCGGTCACAGAAGAACTTATATCGGTGCAATGCCGGGAAAAATCATAGAAGGAATAAAAACATCAGGCGCAATGAATCCTGTTTTCATGCTTGACGAAATTGACAAAGTCGGCAAGGATTTCAGAGGCGACCCATCTTCCGCACTGCTCGAAGTGCTTGATCCTGAGCAGAATTTTTCATTTCTTGATAATTACATCGGAATACCTTTTGACCTGAGCAAAGTGTTCTTCATTGCCACTGCGAACTGGGAAGAGACAATTCCAGCTCCGCTCAAAGACAGGATGGAAGTGATCAGACTTTCAGGTTATACCGACCCGGAACGCCTTGAAATAGCTAAGAAATATCTTATCCCAAGACAGCTTGAAAATTGCGGGCTTAATAAAAAAGATCTCTCATTTTCTAAAGAAGCTCTCCTTTTTATTTCAAGGAGATACACAAGAGAATCTGGAGTCAGGAACCTTGAGCGGAACATCGGTTCTATCTGCAGAAAAGTGACAACGCTGAAAGTTCAGAAAAAAGAAACTCCGAAACTGATAACTCCGAAAGTCGCTGAAAAATACCTGAAACTTCCTCCTTTTTCAGATACCGAACTTGATTATGAAGGCCGTATCGGCGTAATTACAGGACTTGCATGGACTCAATTCGGCGGAAGTACTCTGAAAATCGAAGCGAACTGGATGAAAGGCAAAGGCGGACTTATTCTTACAGGACAGCTTGGCGACATAATGAAAGAATCTGCCCGTATAGCTCTGTCATTCATTCAAAGTAATGCTGAAACTTTTGGGCTGGGACCTGATTTCACCATTGAAAATAAGGACATACACATTCACTTTCCAGCCGGTGCAATTCCCAAGGACGGCCCGAGTGCAGGTATCACAATAACCACCGCACTGCTGTCACTTTTCCTCAAAAAAGAAATCGATCCGCTAATCGCAATGACTGGAGAAATAAGCCTGACAGGTGAAGTTCTTCCAATCGGCGGACTCAAAGAAAAGCTTCTCGCCGCAGGAAGAAACAAAGTGACCGAAGTTTTCATGCCTGAAAAGAACAGAGCACTTTATGAAAGCATCTCACCCGAAATCAAAGGTGGAATAAAAGTCCATTTCGTTTCAGAATATATTGAAGTTTTCAAAAGACTTTTCAAAAAATAATATCATCGTTTATATATTTGATTTATTTCTTAAAAACCGTAAAAATTCTCCCGGACAGAAATATTACGGGGTTGTTTCATGAAAAAACTTATTATTTCAGCTATTTTAGTGAGCTTGCTTTTTGTATCTTGCAAAAACTCTTTTATGAGCAGGTTTTTCTGTTCAGATGAGAAAAAAAGCTCAACAGCACAGGTTCTTGACGGCAGTGAATTTAACGGTCAGTTCAACTCAGTTAAAAATGAAGCGAACAAGCTTGACTGGCTTAGATACCCTTCTATTTCACCTGACGGAAAACAAATTGCATTCAGCTATATGGGTGACATTTACATCACACCGGTTGCAGGCGGTTTTGCAAGAGCTCTCACAACATCCGAATACTTTGAATCAAACCCGGTCTGGTCGCATGACAGCTCAAAAATAGCTTTTGTAAGCAACAGGTTCGGCAATTTTGATGTTTTTGTAATGTCTGTCAACGGTGGAGAATCGAAAAGGCTCACTTTCAACTCCGCATATGAAACACCCATGACATTTTCGAATGATGATTCAAAGATATATTTCAATTCCGTACAAATGGATAACAAAGAAAATTCTTCGTTCCCTTCAAGAGTTCTGCCTGAACTTTATTCTGTTCCTGTGGAAGGAGGAAACAGCGTTCTTGAACTTTCCATACCTGTTTTTGACATGCACATCAGCAAAGACGGAAAAAGATTTGTCTACCACGACAGAAAAGGTTATGAGAATTACTGGAGAAAACATCATAAATCAAGTGTTACAAGAGATATATGGGAATATTCGGTCGTTGAGAAAAAATTCACCAAGATCTCAGATTTTGAAGGCGAAGATCTCAGCCCTGTTTTCAGTGCTGATGACAGCAGCATCTATTTTCTGAGTGAAAAAAGCGGATCTTTCAATGTCTGGAAAAACGACTCTCAGGGGAAAAAATCACAGCTTACAAATTTCACGGTAGATCCTGTACGATTTCTTTCAGCAAGTAATGACGGCACAATGTGTTTTTCATACCGGGGACAGCTCTATACTTTCAAGGAAGGCGGCGAACCGGTTAAACTTGATATCTATTCTGCCAACGAAAGAGTGACAAGCCGGATGAGAACCTTTTTAGACCAGATAAGTGAAATAACGGTCAGCCCTGACGGAATGGAGATGGTTGCTGTTCTTAGAGGTGAGATATACGCTTTCAATCCCGAAACAGGAACTACAAAAAGAATTACCGACACTCCCGGTGAGGAAAGATGGGTAAGTTTTCATCCTGACGGAAGAAAAATACTCTATTCGGCATTCAGGAACGGATCATGGAACATCTATGAAACATCAATCGAGGAAAAAGGCGAACCTTACTTCTTTGCTTCTACAAAACTGGTGGAGAAACCTGTAATTGCCAATGAATTCAACACATATCAGCCCTTATATTCACCCGACGGAAAAATGATCGCTTATCTTAAGGAAAGAACTGAGCTTGTTGTCTACAATGTTGAAAAAGATGTTCATACTACCGTACTCCCCGGAGACAGAAACATTTCTTATGTGGACGGGGATCAGAGATTTCAGTGGTCGCCTGACGGTTCAAAGATCGCTGTTATATTCAATGACAGAGATCTCTGGAGCGGTGAGATCGGTATAGTTTCCAGTGACGGGACAGGAAGCGTGATCAATATCACAAATACCGGAACAGACGACATAAATCCGAAATGGAACAGTTCAGGCACCGTCCTTTCATGGATCAATCAGGGTGAAATCTATGCGTTCTTCCTCAACAGAGAGGCAATGGATGAATTCAATCTGACAAAAGAAGAGTTTGATATTACTAAAAAACTTAAAGATGAAGCCGCTGCAAAAATCAAAGATGTGAAAAAGGATATTCAGCCGAAAAAAGAGCCTGAACCTGTTAAGATCGTGAAATTCGAAAATGACAAGTTCGATGCCAGAACCATGAAAATATCACTGAATCCGTCAAATGTGCAGGATTATGTATTCTCTCCTGATAATGAAACTCTCTATTTTATTACAAACGAACCGGCTGAATATAAAATATCGGCAATTGCTCTCAGAGAAAAGAAAGACCGAATTGTCGCATCCATTCCTCATGCAAGGAATATGTTCTACTGGGATGCTCCGGGATTCAGCATGACACTCGACAAAACAGGAACCAATCTTTTCGTAATGGCGGAAAAAAAGGCTTATAAGATCGCAACTGCGGATGGAAAAATGAAACCGGCGGTACCTCAGGCGGAATTCAGTGTCGACGGAACTCTTGAAAAGCAGTATCTTTTCGAGCATGTCTGGAAAACAGTTAATGACAAATTTTATGTGGGCGATATGCACAATGTCGACTGGAAAAAATATTTTGATGAATACTCCCGTTTCATTCCTTATATCAACAATAATTATGATTTTGCCGAAATGGTATCTGAAATGCTCGGGGAACTCAACGCTTCTCATACCGGAAGCGGATATATTTATGTTGACCCTTTCGGAGATGACACAAGCAGGCTCGGCATATTTTACACTCTAATTCCGGAAGGGGTGAGAATTGATGAAATAATTGAAGGCTCGCCTCTTCAGAAAGCATCCAGCAAGATTGTAAACGGCACTGTCATAGAAAAGATTGACGGCATCTCAGTCGCCGGAAACAATTTTGACCTGCTGATGAACAGAAAAACGGGAAAAAATGTCAGACTCGCCCTGCTCGATCCTAAAAAAGAAGAAAAATGGGAAGAAACGGTGAAACCTATCAACATCAGAGCTGAATCAGATCTGCTTTACAAAAGGTGGGTTGAAACGAACAGACAGCGAGTTGATGAGCTTTCAAAAGGAAAGCTGGGGTATGTCCACATCAGAGGCATGGATATGCGCAGTTTTATGGAAGTTTACAACGACATTATGGGGAAATATCACGACCGTGAGGGTATTGTCATTGATACAAGATTCAACGGCGGCGGATGGCTTCATAACGAACTGTCGATACTCTTCAGCGGAAAGAGCTACACCCGCTACAGTCACAGAGGTCAGAAAAACTTTGGCGGAGATCCTGCTAATCAATGGACAAAAAAGAGCATTCTTCTGGTGAGCGAAAGCAATTACAGTGATGCACATCTTTTCCCTTATGCCTACAAGACACTCAAGCTCGGCAAAATAGTCGGTATGCCGGTTCCGGGAACATCAACAGCAGTCTGGTGGCCCAGTATGCTTGATGAAACACTCTATTTCGGAAT
>DAOQAY010000146.1:0-7143 GCA_035354435.1 bacterium | reverse complement strand
TCCGGTGCTTTTGATGTTCTCTGAAATGTCTTTAAGTTCAAGGGGCAGATCAATGTATCTTCCATCCACGAGTTCAGGGTTTACAGCCATCACAGCCGCAGTTTCCTCCGCACCGCCGTGACCTCCTTTCCATTTTTCATTTATTTCCCATACATTGAGCCACCAGTTGAGAATTACCGATACTCCCGACCGGAATTATCACAATATCCGATTCTCTGAAATATTCCTCCGCTTTGAGCCATGTAATTTCAGAAAGAAGCATATATTTCTCCCGGAATTATAAATTCATAAAACATTTCCGGTGCATTATATCCGTTCGCTTTCCTTAATCAACTGGATAGAGATATATTATTGACATCATCTTTCTTTTCTCTTAGATTACTTCTGTTTTTAACACAGTTTATGGAGAAGTCATGTCACATCAGATGCCCGAAAAAGTGAAAGGCATTCCTGAGAATGCCTACAGACCTTTGAAAGAAGGCGAGATTTATGAACCGATAATGTCTGCCCAGAAGAATTATCCTGAAGTTACTGTATGGTCGGTCGTATGGGGTCTTGTCATGGCTGTGGTATTTTCTGCCGCTGCCGCATATCTTGGACTCAAGATCGGTCAGGTCTTTGAAGCCGCAATTCCCATTGCCATCATTGCAGTCGGTGTTTCCACTGTGGCAAAAAGAAAGAACGCACTTGGCGAAAATGTCATTATCCAGTCGATCGGTGCATGCTCAGGCGTTATCGTTGCCGGAGCTATTTTCACACTTCCTGCTCTTTATATCCTTCAGGCTAAGTATCCGGAAATTCAAGTGAATTTCATGCAGATATTCCTTTCATCGCTTTTTGGCGGATTCCTTGGAATTCTGTTCCTTATACCTTTCCGCAAATATTTTGTTGCTGATATGCACGGCAATTATCCTTTTCCTGAAGCTACAGCGACAACCCAGGTCCTTGTAAGCGGTGAAAAGGGTGGAAATCAGGCTAAGATACTGCTCATCGCCGGACTCATCGGCGGTTTCTATGATTTTGCTATTGCAACATTCGGCGCATGGGCGGAAACAGTTTCTTCAAGAGTGGTTGAAGCAGGTGTCAATCTTGCAGACAAATCTAAACTTGTGCTGAAACTCAATACCGGTGCGGCTGTAATGGGACTCGGTTATATCGTCGGTCTCAAATATGCGGCTATTATCTGTGCCGGTTCTTTCGTAGGCTGGTTTGTAATACTTCCGGTTATTGCATATTTTGGTGACGGCATGACCATTCCGGTCGGAGCCAACATCGTAAAAACTATAGGTCAGATGTCAGCAGAAGAAATATTCAGAAATTATGTCCGTCCTATCGGTATCGGCGGTATCGCAATGTCAGGCATGATCGGGATCTACCGTTCGAGAAACATCATTAAGCAGGCTTTCGGACTTGCAGCGAACGAACTCACAGGAAAAAGCGGTGTGAAAAAGATAGATGTCAGAACTCAGCGTGATCTTCCTATGAAAATAATAGCAATAGGTGCGATAGTTTCGACAATACTTATTTTCGTATTTTTCCAGTTCGGCGTAGTTCACAACCTTACTCATGCTCTTGTCGGTCTTGCAATAGTTATGATAATCGCATTTCTTTTTACAACCGTTGCGGCAAATGCTATCGCTATCGTCGGAACAAACCCTGTTTCCGGAATGACTCTGATGACTCTGATCATTGCATCTCTAATCATGGTTTCTGTAGGTCTTTCAGGCACTTCCGGAATGGTAGCGGCTCTTGTTATCGGCGGAGTTGTATGTACCGCTCTTTCAACAGCAGGCGGATTCATTACCGACCTCAAGATCGGTTACTGGCTGGGAACAAGTCCATATAAACAGGAAACATGGAAATTCCTCGGAGTATTTGTCTCAGCGGCTACAGTCGGCGGTGTCATAATGATACTTAACAAGACTTACGGTTTTACCGGTGACAATGCTCTCGTTGCACCTCAGGCAAATGCAATGGCGGCAGTTATTGAACCTATGATGAGCGGACAGGCAGCACCGTGGGCACTTTACGGAGCAGGAGCCGCTCTGGCACTGATCCTTACAATGATCGGAGTTCCGACACTTGCTTTCTCGCTTGGTATGTTCATTCCGCAGGATCTCAATACCCCGATACTTGTCGGCGGACTTATTTCCCATTTCGTCACCACCCGTTCAAAAGATGAAAAACTCAACAATGCAAGGAACGAGCAGGGAACTCTTATTGCTTCCGGCTTTATTGCAGGCGGTGCACTGATGGGTGTTCTTGCGGCAGTTATCCGTTTTGCCGGCTTCAATTTTGTCAATGTGGAATGGTTCGAATCAAACGGTGCACAGTGGCTTGGAATGATTGCGTTCGGCGCCCTCTGCGGATATATGATCTGGCACACTCTCAAAGCTAAAGTCGAAGAATAGAATCAAAGAAATTTCTCTAAACCACCTGTTTTTTCCTTGACACTCAGTCGATAATTTTAAACAACCTGAAATTTGAAAGGCGAAAAAATGTGTCTATTAGCAGCCGGATCTCGAAAACTTCGGAGCGTGAAAAGATCTTAGAATTTTTCCAACTCCTTCAATTTTGAACATTACGCATCGTCTTTCTTCAAGATGAGAATCTGATACGCCTTGGAATTTCTTAGGATGAGCATCTGATACGCCTTGACTTTTATCAAGAAGATGGTATAACTTTTTGAAATTATTCGTGAGGAATACATGGAAAGAAAAGTATATTCAAAACTTAAGGACTGGGCCGTTCAGAAAACAAGAAAACCGCTTCTTTTAAGGGGTGCAAGACAGGTCGGTAAAACTTATGCTGTCAGAATGCTCGGGAAAGAATTTGACAATTTTGTTGAAATCAACTTTGAGGAAAATCGTGAAGTGGCTGTTTTTTTCAGTTCATCCCTCACTCCTCAAAACATTGTCGAACAGCTTGCTCAATATACTGGTCAATCTATTGTTCCCGGGAAAACGCTTTTATTTCTTGATGAAATTCAATCCTGTCCGGATGCATTAAGGTCGATTCGTTTTTTTTATGAAAAGATGCCGGATCTCGCTGTGATAGCAGCAGGATCTCTTCTGGAATTTACCTTATCGGAGATTCCATCTTTCGGTGTCGGAAGGATTTCTTCCATTTTTATGTATCCTGTCACTTTTTTTGAATTTCTTGATGCAACGGATAACAGACTTTTAAGAACCGCGATACAAAATGCCGGTTTTGGAAACCCGTTGGCACAGCCTCTTCACAACAAGGCAATGAAACTTCTGAGAACTTATATGATTCTCGGTGGACTCCCGGAGGTTATTGATAATTATTCCCGTACAGGTGATGCCTTGGTTTCGCAAAGAATGATCGATGAACTCATACTCACTTTCAGAGATGATTTTGCCAAATATAAAACAAGAGTCGCAACCGAAAAAATTGATGCGACTTTTAATTCTTTAGCCTTTCAAGCTGGATCTAAGTTTATTTATAATGCTGTCGGAGAAGGTTCTACAACCGGTTTTTCAACTGCGCTTGATCTTTTGACGAAAGCCGGGCTTGCACTGAAAGTTTTTCATTCGTCATGCCGGGGCATTCCGCTAAAAGCACAGATAAAACCCAATAAATTCAAAGTTCTTCCGTTTGATACGGGTGTTTATCAGAGATTGATGGGACTTGATATTCCAGCTTATCTTGTGGCTGATGATATTGAGCTCGTAAACAAAGGAGCAATTGCGGAAATATTTGCGGGACTTATGTTACTGCAGACATTTCCAAGTCATATAAAACCGGACAGTTTTTACTGGCAGAGAGAAGAAAAAGGCAGTAATGCCGAGGTTGATTATGTAATAGAACACAATGGCAGAGTGTTCCCGATCGAAGTTAAGGCATCAAAAAGGGGAAGTATGCAAAGCCTGCAACTCTTTTTAAAAGAACGGGATCTTAAAACCGGAATAAGGATCGCCGGTGAACAGTTCAGCACTTATCAGAATATCAAAGTCATTCCGCTATATGCCGTTGAAAACATTAGAGAACTTCTTGGCTAAGCCAGGTCTTCATTAATTTTTGTGTTTACTCTTTTTATCAGGCAATATCAAACGAATGAATGCGATGTGATCCTGTCCACACGGACAGAACATGGGACATGGGCGACAGATTCTACAGCTGGAGCGATCAAGCATTTTGATATAAGTGACGGAAAGGTCGGAATAAAACTAATGAATGTAAATCAGGGAATAAAAAGCTACACAACAAAGTCAAAAGTGATGATTTACAGTCCGGTTGAAAAAACATATAAAGCCATTGCACCATTTATCGGAGATATGCTTTCATAGTTACTGTGATCATAATCCCGACAGATGTCCCTACAGTGATTACACTCCGAATACTCAAAATCCGAAAGTACCGGAATGGAAGAAGTGAAGACATGAAAAACCATGATCTGGCACACTCTCAAAGCTAAAGTCGAAGAATAATATCTCCCTTTTTATTTCTCCATAATTTTCACATATTTGTATTCCAAAAACTTGAATTTTTTCATAATTTACTGTAATTACCGATATTATTTTGTTTTTGAGGTGAGATACTGTGAAAAACTCAGGTGTTCAGAAAATTATTGTCATTGCTGTTTCTATGGTAATTCTTTTAAGTTGCGGCACTGTTCCTGCTCCTTCAAAGCCGAAATGGGCTGAGCAGATCGGTAATGCCACATTCAACAACTCATTGATATTAGTTGGAAAATCTGATGGCAAACCAACAGAAAAAGAAGCTGAGAATTCTGCTTTTATAAATGCACTTGCAGATCTGAATCTTTATTTCGGAGTTTCAGTTTCAGCTCAGATGGAAGATGTGGAATCTGAGACAGACGGTGTTTACAACTATTCGATCAAAAGCAAGAACACAATAACAGGAGCACCTGTCAAAGTAAATAAGTTCAACAAAACCAATGTGTTCGTCGAGAAGAAAAAAGACGGTTTCTCGGGTTTTGTCCAGATATCGATCCCAATGTCAGAAGTTGCAAGGATTGATAAAGAGATAAAAGGGATCACCGGTTTTGCAGTTGTTGTTTCAAATCCTGCGTATGAAACGATACTTGCAGATTTTGCGAGGCAGTGGGCTCAGTCAAAAGGGTTGAAAATAGCTGGAAATCCTTCCACAATAAGTACTTCTTCGACTGTGGAAGAAATTGCGGCCGTTTCAAATAGTGCGTATTTTCTTGTTGTTATAGCTGAATTCGAAGAACCTGTCCAAATGAAAAATGCTTTTTACACAAGAGTGAAGATAACTTTGAGACAGCTTTCCCTTGTTGAGCAGAGAGAGCTTGCAACGGTCACAGAAGAGTTGAAGTGGGGCGAATTTACACCGGACGAAGCTATTAAGAAGGGTTTCAAGAAGTTGATACAGAACATGATGAGTAAACAATAAGGGGGGTGGACTCATGAGGAAGTTTTTTCTATTCGGCATGATTTTTTTCATGTTTTTTGCTGTAACAGCGGATGACAAGAATTACAAGTTCATCAGTTACGATCTGAACGGTAATTTCTTTAATATGAAAGATTTTAAAGACAAAACAAAAGCCAAATATTTTGTTATTGATTTTTTCAGTATTGTATGTGAACCATGTAAAAAAGCTCTTCCTGACTGGGAAAAGGAATATCCGGAAATGCAGAAAAAAGGGATTGAAATGGTTCTGGTGGCACTTCCTTCCGATAAAATGAAAGCAAAAGATGAAAAACCGCTTGTAAAAGAATATTTCACAACAACCATTAAAGTGAGTTTTCCTGTAATGTATGATCTTTTTTATGCAGTAGGAGACAAATTCGGTGTTTCAAAAACAGAAAAAGAGACCACAATAGTTGAAGTTCCGATGGTTTTTCTTCTTGATTCAGATTTCAAAATAATAAAAAAATCCAATAATCACAAAGAGATAATTGAATATTTCAAGAAATTAAAATAGTAGGGGGACAGGGTGTTAAAAAAAATCTTTATCGTTATTGCGTTTTCAATCGCCTTTTCCGGGATTCTCATATCAGAGGAAAAGGACAGGATCGCAGTAATGGATATTCAGGACAAAGAGAAAATTTTTGATGAAGCAACAAGGATCAAAATAACAGACTACATTTTCACAAAAATGCAAAGCACAAACATTTACTGGATGATCCCGAAAGCTGACAGAGATTCCGCACTTGAACAGGCAATAGACGACACTGCTGCCGGTTCGAGAAAAGAATGTGTCGATGAAAAATGTCAGATATCGCTTACGGCACAGTTACAGGCTAACTTTCTTATCAATCCTGAAGTTAAAAAACTTTATGAAGGAACCTGCGAGATCAGCATAAAGAAATTTGATGTTGAGAAAAGAGCCGGTGTTTTTGCGTGGACACAGAATTTCAACTGTTCACAGCAGGGACTTTTTGAAACGATAGGTGCGATGGATTTCGGTGGCAAGAAGAAATCTTTCCAGGCTGGCAGGACATCAGAACAGGGAATAAATATGAGTCTTGAAGCGGAAGATGGAACAATTGTGAAGTTTATCACTACTCCGGAAGAAGCTTTTGTTGTTGTTGACGGCAATATTCTCTGTCCTAAAACCCCCTGTTCAAAAATGGTTTCTTTCGGGAAACATGCGATCTCCATACAGAAGGAGAAGTATGTTTCTCATGAAAAAGAATATGATATCAAACAGGGCGATGCGATAAATGTTACACTTGAACCGAATTTCGGATGGATCACAATCAATTCTGTGCCCGAAGGAATGGAAGTCGAGCTTGACGGAAAAGATATGGGAAAAACTCCAATCGCAAGGTTTGACATTGCTACCGGCGGACATCAGCTGGATATCAAAAATAAATGTCACTACAACGAAAGTGAAAAGTTCGAAATAAAAAGAGGTGAAGAAAAAGTTCTCACATACAACATGAAACCCAGAGAGGCTGCAATTAAGGTAACTGCTAAGGATGAACAGGATAATGATCTTGAAGCAGAAGTCTTTGTTGACGGAAACTCTGTCGGAAAGTCTCCCAGAACATGGAAAGTTCCTTTGTGCAGTGGAAATGTCTATGTGAAAGCTGATGTAGGTGAGTTCAGACAGGACCTTTCACTCTCTGAAGGTGAAGTTAAGGTTATTGCAGCAGTTCTTAAAAAAGAAGTTGTTGCCGCTCCGCCACC
>DAOQAY010000145.1:0-7191 GCA_035354435.1 bacterium | reverse complement strand
TGCAGTATTTTATCGGAGGATTTAATATCATTTCCGCCTTTTCTTTTTCAATCCTGTATGGACTCGGGATAGATTTCAGTATACATCTTTTAGGAAGGTTCAGCGAGGAAAGAGAGCATTCGGAAAATTGCAAAGATGCAATGATTGCAAGTTACTCAGAAGTAATACCGGCAATATTTGCAGGGGCAGTAACAACAGTGGCAGCATTCCTTTCATTAACCATTGTTGATTTTAAAGGGTTTTCCGATTTTGGTCTGGCGGCAGCTATCGGCGTATCTGCGGCATTTATTTCAACAATAGTTTTTTTCCCGCCGGTAATTTTCTTTTTTGAGAAATTCAAACCTGTAAAACTGAATATCAGAAAGACTTTTCTGCTTTCATCAATTTACCGCAAAGGCTCGAAAAGAACTTTTTTAACAGCATCAGTTTTTATTCTGATAACGGTTTTTGCAGTAATTTCAGTTAATTTTATATCGATGGAATATGACTTTAATAATCTGACCTTCCCCGGTAAATATGATCCGGATTCTGTCAGCACAAGATATATTCAGGCTGTAAAGAAGGAAAAAACAGATTTTATGTCCACAGGTCTCCCCTCTTTCATTCTTACAGATTCCAAAAAAGAGACTGAGGATGCAAGCAGGGCGCTTGATAAGATCAAAAAACACAACACAAATACGCTGGAATTCAAAGATTACATTTCAATATACAGCTTTATTCCTGAAAAACAGGAAGAAAAACTCAGGATAATAAAAGACATCAGAAGATTGATTGAAAGGAAGATCAATCTATTTGATGAAAAGACAATCGGAAGATATAACAGCGATTTCCGTTCATATCTTGAAATAGGAGGACCTGTTGAAGAAAGTCATCTTCCTGCGTGGATCACAGATAAACTGTCATTAAAAGACGGTACTTGCGATAAATTAATTATTCTCGGACTTGGTGGGAATAAGTCCAATATTGATGATGTAATCACTCTGAAAAAAGAATACGGCACAGTTAAAGGTGTGAGGAATTATTATAATGTTCTTGGCTCATACATGCTTATTGCCGAAATTAAAGATGTCGTAGACGATCAGGTTCCTCTGGCTGTAATTTTATCTTTTGCCGCGGTATTTTTCACGCTTCTTCTTTTATACCGTTCATTCACTGAGGCATTTATTGTTTTTCTTCCACTTTCCACAGGAATTCTGTGGATGATACTTATAGCAGTAGTATCCGGTATAAAATTCAATATTTTCAATATGGTCATCATTCCTACAGCAATAGGAACTGGAATAGATTCTGCAATACATGTTTTCCACAGATACAGATCAGACGGTATCATGGGAATGAAAAATCTGCTTAAAAATACAGGCGGCGCTGTATTTTATTCATCTCTGACAACACTTATCGGGTTTGGAAGTGTAGTTCTTGCTAATCATAAAGGACTGCAATCAATAGGCATAATGGCATCAATTGGAATAATTACTGTAACAGTGGTCAACCTGCTCTTTTTTCCGGTGTTACTGAGAGCGTTCTACAGATATAAAAAAAGACTGGAAAACAGACTGAAAAAACAAGGAGTTTAAAATGATCGGAGTAATAAATGCTACGGATATCAGCTTAAAGGATAAGTGCTTGACTTCAATGATAAGAATCGGCGGCATCACAATTCTTGAAAGACAGATCAGGATAATGCGGAAAGCCGGGATTACAGAAATCGTAATAATTCCCGGTTCAGATACTGATATAATTAGAAAAACGATAAAAGAACTTCCTTTCAAAGATGTATTGATAACGATTTCGCCTGTAACCAGAGCGGGAGTTCTACAAAGCTTTGTTTTTGAAGGAGATCCCGGGACGGTTTTTCTCTATTTTGACGGGTGCAGTATCTTTGATGACAGACTGCCTGAAAGATTTCTTAATGTAACCTGCCAGAGAGCGGCGCTTATTCCGCAGGAAATGCTTTTAAAAGAGGAAAAAAGCAGAGGTGTCGGTATTAAAGCAGGAGAGACAGATTACCGTTTTGCAGGAATTGCTGTAGTTTCTTCAAGAACATTAAAATCTGTTAATATGAATCAACCCGGTATAACGCTGAATATTCTCAACTGTCTGATTCAGGAATCGGAATCTCCTATCCTCGATATATCAACACTGTCGACATACAACTATGACATGAGAAGAGAGCAGTCATATATGTGGATTTATATAGAAAGCAGTGAAGATAACCATTCTGCAAAAAAAGAACTTCTGGATAATGCTCAGAAAAGTGTGCTTGACTGGCCGGCATGGTTTATTCATAGACCCATTGAAAAATGGATAGTATATCATATCTGTGAATGGCGGGTAACCCCGAACCAGATAACACTTATTAATATTGCCGTTGCATTTGTCGCCACTTATTTCTTTG
The DNA here is from genome assembly GCA_035354435.1 of bacterium. Classification (GTDB taxonomy): domain Bacteria; phylum UBP6; class UBA1177; order UBA1177; family UBA1177; genus JAKLDO01. The sequence goes on along the minus strand of DAOQAY010000145.1, from coordinate 4,796 downwards.
CAACAGGACATTTCCTTCCGGCAATGATGCTCGCCGTAGCTACAGGCATTATTGACGGTCTTGACGGAAAACAGGCAAGAGTCAAGATGATGATGTCAAAGATTGGGCGGCTTGAAGAAGTCGGCGACCGGATCTATGAATACAGCTGGTATCTAGCTTTGGCATATTATTTCAGTTCTCATGGTTACGGTACAGTTCCGTATATTCTTTTTGCTGCAATGTTTATTTCTCACTTTGCTGACATCTCCATTTCCGCTCTTTTTAAACACAAAAAAGGCGTTCAGCTAGATGATTTCGGTCAGCTTGAGAGAAATTTCAGATGGATCGGAAGCAGGCGTAATACAAATATCTGGACACTGATTCCTTTTTTCATAGCTGGTGCTTTTTATAAAGGGTTCATTTTTATCGCCGGATATTATGTGATTACTGTTCTTTTCAAGGTCTGGAGATTGATAGTTCATTTTTCGAAAAATGGCGGAAGAGAAAAGATCATAACAACTGTGAATGCATATGGACAACCTCATAAAGATTAAAGAACAGAGCGAAAACCAGCGGGATATTATCAAAGGCGCTCTTGTAAATTTATCCGGAATTCTGGCAAAAAGTCTTAATGTAATATTCTTTATTTTTCTGGGAAGGTTTTACGGTCCCGTAGTTACAGGTCTTTATCTGTTATCTTTAGCGACAATCGACATAATATCAAAACTTGCAATTCTCGGACTAGACAGAGCACTTATAACTGAAGGAGCTAAAAATCTCGCTGCTGATAATGAAAAAGGTTTTTACAGAGCAGTTTCCAATGCTCTGATAATAGGTCTTGCCGCTTCTGTTGTAACATTCGTTTTTATTGAGCTTGGAGCCGGTTTCACAGTATCTTTTATATTGAATAAAAGTGAACTGGAGATGCCCGTTAGAATTATGGGGACAGGTCTTTTCTTCTGGACTGTTTCAGCGGTTTTTATAGCAGCATCTCGCTCGATTCGAATTATGAAATATGAAGTACTTGTAAAAAGTGTTTCTGAGCCGCTGATAATGCTTGTCGCGGCTGTTCTTTTATATAAATACGATCTTGGTATAACGGCTCTTTCAATCGCATTTGTTGTAAGCACCATGGCAGGAATGGTGATGTCAGTTTACCTTTTTTCAAGAAAATTCTCCTTGAAAAAATTACAGAATACATTTTTCTCTTCAGGAACCGGTTTAAAGGAAATGTTTCTTCTTTCCTCTCCTACTGGGATCTATGATATGCTTAATCTGCTTTTGCAGCGGGTTGATTTTTTTGTTCTGACCCGTTTCGCATCTGTTGCTACAGCAGGAATTTACGGTATAGCCGCAGAAATCGCTTTTTCAATTAAGAAGGTCAGGCAGTCGTTCGATCCAATTTTTATACCCGTCGTCTCAGGGTTGTTCGAAAAGAAAAGATATGATGAAGTGAATATTCATTTAAAAAATGTCACTCGTTGGATCTTTACGATTGATCTGTATGTTCTAATAGTTTTTATTATTGCCGGAAGATATATATCCGCTTTATTCGGAAACGATTTTTCTTCCGGTTATTTTGCAATGTTGATTCTTGCATTGTCTGTGTTGATCAATGGATCATTTGGAATTTCAGAACTATTTCTCCTCATAGAAAAACCGTGGATTAATCTCCTTAACACATGCGGAACAATTATTGTGAATATCATTCTCAATATTTTTCTGGTTCCCGGATTCGGTATGACCGGCGCGGCGCTCTCAATGGTTGTTTCATATATTCTTATGAACACAGCCAGAATTATAGAAGTTTCCCTGATCTATGATCTGTCGCCGTTTTCCGGACAGCTTTATAAAACTTTCCTTGCCGGAGTGATTTCTCTTTTCGTAGCAGCTGTTTTAATGTTTTTACTTAAAAATGTTCCATACATTGAAATCGGATTGTTTTTCCTGATATCCGTTTTATTCGCAGCGCTTCTTTTATTACTGGACGCTTCCCCGGAGATAAAGAAATTTATAGAAAAAATAAAGAGGTAGAGAATGAAAATTGAATATCCCAGAATTGTTGCCATTGAAACTACCAACAGGTGCAATGCAAGCTGTTCTTTCTGTCCCAACAGTGTACTCGCAAGGGAAAGAACTACTATGAGTGATGAGCTTTTTAATAAGATCATTGACGATTGTTCAATTTTCAAGCCTGAAAGCATAGAGCCGTTTCTTAACGGCGAACCGTTGATGGATGTTAGAATTTTTGATAGAATGCAATATATAAGAAAAAGACTTCCTGATACGAAAATCAAATTGTATACAAATGCGAATCTGCTCACACCTGAAAAAATTGAAAGACTGGGTGATGTCGGACTGGAAAGCCTTTTTGTCAGTCTTAACACAATAAACAACCTGAGATATAAGAAAATAATGGGTCTGGAGCTGGAAGACACCTTGGTAAACTTGAATTATCTTGTTGAAGCTCAGAATAAAAAGAAAATTGCCGACAGGATCATTTTCAGAATGACCCGTACGGAAGATACAGAGCTTTTTGAACAGGATAAATTCATAAAATACTGTAAAGAAAAAGGAGTCGATCATTATATTGTCGGTCTTTTTAATTATAAAGGACAAATACACAGTCCGCTTCCTATACCGAATTATCCCTGTGAACATATAGACAGAATTGATATTCTGGCAAGCGGAAAGGTTGCTTTATGCTGTATGGATCAGGAAGGAGAATATTCATGGGGAGATGTAAATAAAGACTCAATTCTTGATGTTTTTAACAGTATTCCTGCAAAATATTATAGAACTATGCATAGAATCGGGAAAAGAAAGAAAATCGCACCCTGCAACCGGTGTAATCTTTTCTGGCCCACATTAAAGCATACGAATTTTCTTCAAAGAGTGAAAATGGCGGCTGAAATAGCAGAATATTTCTTGAACTATAAACCGTCAGGAAGGAAAAAACCGGAAAGAGAACCATTTTATATAAACTAAAAACAAGGGGTAATGGAATGTCGTTAGGAATTGAAGCTATCGGTGTATATATTCCCGGAGGAAGGGAAGATAATTTATCCAGGCAGGAAAAGTTCGGTCTAAAAGGTGGATTTCTTGGAGAAAAGATCGGTGTTTTCAAAAAAGCGTTCCGGGACAGATATGACGACTGTTCTGATCTCTGTGTTAAAGCTTTTAACGCACTTCAGCTAAAAACAGGTGTTGATAAGAATGAAATTGAAGTGATTATTGTTGTTACACAAAATCCCGATACACGGCTTCCACATGCCGGAGCACTTGTTCATTCGAAGCTTAACCTCCTTTCGACTTGTGCATCATTCGATGTATCTCTTGGATGTAGCGGTTTTGTTTATGGACTGTCTGTAATTTCATCTTTCATGAAAGATAACGGGTTTAAAAAAGGAATTCTTTTTACCAGCGATCCGTATTCAAAGATAATAGATTCGGAAGATAGAAATACTGCTCTTTTATTCGGAGACGGCGCAACTGCAACTCTGATTTCAGATAATCCAGTGCTTGTTCCCGGCATTTTTTCTTTTGGAACGCTGGGAAGCAAAGCCGGAGAGATCTGTCTGATAAATGGAAAGCTCTTTATGAACGGACAGGCTGTTGTGAAATTTGTAAAAAGATATATTCCTGAAGATATAAGAAATAATATTGCTGAAAATGGACTTTCCATTGATCAGATTGACAGATTTATACTGCATCAGGAAAGCAAATTTATTGTGGATATAATTACTGAAGATCTGGGCGTTGACAGAAGTAAGGTTCCTTTTGATATATGGGAGTATGGGAATACGGTTTCCAGCTCAATTCCCATAATTCTTGAAAAGGAAATGATGATAGATGAAAACAGCATTTTTCTACTTAGCGGTTTCGGAGTCGGTCTCTCATGGGCTAGCTGTGTATTGAAAAGAACTTGATGCAATTATATGGCAGTGTCAGGAGGTTGAAATGAGAAATTGTTACTATGTTGATTCAAGAGGACCCGACAGCGAGCAGTTTCAATGGGCGGTAAAAATGTTTTTCAGTAAAATCAAAGCAAAAGAGATCATTATTGCAGTTCCGTACAAATGCAACCTTGAAGGTCCTGTAAGAGCGTATTTCGGTGATGTAATTATTACAGAGCTTTTGAGTGCAAATAAAGTAATAATGGAAAAAACGAAATTCTTTCTGGTAACAAAAAACAGTGGTCCCGTTTCTTCTTTTTCCGGTGCAGCAATAATGATATATCCCTCAAGAGATCTTCTGGATAAGATTGATGATCTGACAGGCGTCACTGATGTTCTAATGGTTCCATGGTCAGATGAAAACATCTATGACTGGGCACCCAGATGGAATGCAATAGAAATAATATCACAAAAAAGGTTCGGTTTTGTAACATTGTCGGTAAAAGTGCAAGAAAGAATTGATACACTTGATTCAGCAGTTAATTCCGAAACTGGTTTGCGGCATCCTTCAGACCGATGCTATGCCATCAAACTTTTCAAGAGTATGAAATCTGAAGGATTGACTATTAATCCAGTAGAAATAAAAAATTATCTCATCGCAAGGAAAAATTGGAGCGCTAGAAATGCAAATATGGTTTTTAATGTTGCCGAAAAAGTTTTGAAAGGGAGCCTTTTCAGAAACAGAGGGTAACAGTTCCATTGATGATCCTTCATTTTACTGAAATAATCAAAAAGTTGTAAAAGTTGAGGATGATGTGAGTTTGTGGTATACCTGTCAAATGTTAATTTTTTCAGGGTGAAACATGAAGCTTGTCATTGTAAGGATAGCCGAACTGCTGAAAGAAGCGGTTGAAAAGGTCG
>DAOQAY010000144.1:654-7198 GCA_035354435.1 bacterium | reverse complement strand
ATGGTCCCAACATGTCAATAGATGACGGTCGGGTTATCGGAAACTTTATTATTCAGGCCCTCCGTAATGAAGATATAACAATTTATGGTGACGGATCTCACACAAGAAGTTTCTGTTTCGTTGCCGATATGGTTGATGCGATAGTTAAATTTATGGATCTGGGTGATGAAGTTATCGGGCCGGTAAACATTGGTCATACTCAGGAAATCTCAATGAATGAACTTGCAGAAAAAATAATAGCTCTTTCAGATTCAAAGAGCAGAATCAGATACATGCCGCTTCCTGAAAATGATCCGCAAAGAAGAAAGCCGGATACTGCGCTGATAGAAAAGCTTGTCAAATGGAAACCGGAAACACCGCTTGAAGCTGGTCTTGCGCAGACGATTAAATATTTCAAGGAGATGAACAATTGAAACTCTCGATCCTTGTTCCTGTCTACAACGAGGAAAATACTGTGGAAAAGCTTGTAGATAAGCTTCTTGAAATAAAAGGTTCAGGTGTAATTGAAGATGTCGAGATAATTGCTGTTGATGACTGCTCCAAGGATAATACTCTGAAAATACTTGAAGATCTGGAGAAGAAGGGTTTTATCAGACTCTTGAAACATGAAGTTAATATGGGTAAAGGTGCGGCGATAAGGACTGCGATCGGTGCGGCAACAGGTGATTATATAATATTTCAGGATGCCGATCTTGAGTACGATCCTGCTGATATTGTCAGGATGGCTGAAGAGATCATTGAAAAAGAGCTCGACATTCTCTATGGCAGTAGATTTTATGGAAAAGAAACAAGTCCGCTCGGCAGATTTCATTTTTTTGTGAACGGAGGGCTTACCACTTTATCTAATGTTTTTACAGGCTTGAAGCTTACAGATATGGAAACATGCTATAAAATGTTCAGAACACAAGTGATAAAAAAGATAGAAATTGAAGAGAACAGGTTCGGTATTGAGCCTGAAATAACTGCAAAAGCAGCTCGGCTTGTCGCTGAAGAAAATCTGAAAATTGCTGAAATTCCGATAAGTTATAACCCAAGAAGACATGATGAAGGCAAGAAGATCGGCATAAAGGACGGTTTTCGCGCTGTTTACATTATTTTAAAATACGGATTACAGAAGTAATCTATTTACAAGTAATATACGGAGGTTGATATATTCTTTGCAAAGTTTGTTCAATCGGAGGCTATTATGAAAAACGGTATATTGTTTTCGGAAAAGCAGAAGTTCACTCAGTGGTGGATATGGCTTATTATCATTGGTTTTGATGCTGCTTATTTTTTTGTAATTTTCCAGCAGGTTTTTTTTGGTGTCCAGTTCGGGAGAAAACCGGCAAATAATACTGTTCTTCTTCTTTCATGTGCTGTCATGCTTATTATTACGGCAATTTTCTTCTTTTTCCGTCTGGAAACTGAGATAGATTCATATGGCATTCATGTGCGGTTTTTTCCGTTCCAGCTTTCATTCAGGCATTATCCGTGGGACAAAATAAGGAACTGTTATGTCAGGAAGTATAAGCCGATTAAGGAGTACGGCGGATGGGGAATTAGAGGTCTCGGTGATAACAGAGCTTTGAACATGAAAGGCAATATGGGCATCCAGATCGAATTCATCGATGGAAAAAGACTGCTTATCGGCACAGGCAGATTCGATGAAGTCTCAAAAATTCTCATAGGTCTTAAATAGCTTTTTTCGAATTGCTTTTTTCAGCTGAATTTGATAGTCTCAATTGTTTTTAACTTTTAACAGGAGATGATTATGAACCAGAAAGTACAGTCAGTTCTTAATTTATTTGATGAGATCAACAAAGTTCCCAGAAAAAGCAAACATGAAGAGAAAATAAGCAAGTGGCTTGTATCATGGGCGGAAAATAACGGCTTTATTGCTGAAACTGATGAAGTGATGAATGTTCTTATCAAAGTTCCTGCAACTCCGGGATATGAAAATAAGCCGGTTGTAGTATTTCAGGGTCATATGGATATGGTTTGTGAAAAAACTCCGGAAAGTAAGCATGATTTCTCAAAAGATCCTATAAAACATGTTATAGACGGTGAATGGCTCAAGGCGGACGGGACTACTCTTGGCGCAGATAACGGCATTGCACTTGCACTTTCTATGATTCTGGCTACAGATAAAACAATTGTCCATCCTCCGCTTGAACTTCTTTTCACAGTTGATGAAGAAACAGGACTTACCGGTGCCAACTACCTCAAACCGGGCTGGCTTAAGGGAAAGATACTTCTCAACCTCGACAGCGAAGATGAAGGTGTCTTCACAGTTGGATGTGCAGGCGGAAGGGACACAAAGATCGAGTTCAAACCCGAGTGGAAACCGTACTGTGCGGATAGAGTTGTCATGGAGCTCAAAGTTTCAGGACTTTCGGGCGGACACAGCGGTGTCGATATTAAGCTCCAGAAAGGCAATGCAAATCAGATACTTGCAAGAGTTCTTGATTTTATGACCGATGTTACACCTGTAAAAATAGGCGATATAAGCGGCGGAAGTGCTCACAATGCTATTCCAAGAGATGCAGTGTGTGTTATCGGTGTCAGAAAGGATGATGTAGAGAAAGTTAAGAAAATAGTTTCTGAAACAGGTTCGAAGATCAAGGCTGAATTCAAAAAGACAGATTCAGGCATGTCAATAACTTTGAAGGAAAAAAATGATTTCGAAGGTCTGATGATGACAACTGGTGACAGCATGAAGTTTATAAATATGATGATGTCAATGCCTCATGGTGTTGCAGCGATGAGCAGTGATATAGAAGGACTTGTAGAAACATCAAGCAACTTCGCAACAATAAAGAATAAGGACGGTGTTATATCTATACTTTCAAGCCAGCGCAGTTCTGTAATGAACCGTCTGGACTGGCTGACAAGAAAAGTTGAGAAAAGTGCTTTTGTTGCAGGGGCTGTTGCGACAAGCGGAAACGGATATCCGAGCTGGGAACCAGATATGACCAGCCGTCTTCTTGCAAAATGTGTTGCGACATATGAAAAAATGTATAAGGTCAAACCTGTTGTTGAAGTGATTCATGCAGGACTCGAATGCGGAATAATCGGTTCAAAAAATGAAGGGATGGATATGATTTCATATGGTCCGACAATAAAGAATCCGCACAGTCCTGACGAGAAGATGTTTGTTCCGAGTCTTGAAAAAATATGGAATCTGACAGTTGAACTTTTAAAAAGTTACTGTCAGGAGTAAAAAATGAAAAAGCTTGTTTTTATTCTGCTTTTACTCGGGTTTTCTTTTTCATGTTCATCTTCACATGAAGGTGTTGTGACAGAGGATCAGATACCTAAATTCACCAACAAAGTGCAGATGAAGCTTAATGACGGAAAGATAGAATTCCTCGGCTGGTACACAGAACCTCTTAAACCGAGACATGGCGAGAGCTTTAAGCTTGTGACATATTGGAAATTCAACGAACAGCTTGAAAAAGGATGGAACCTGTTTTTTCATTTTGAAGACAAAGACGGGAAAGAGAGATTTATTTACGATCATCAATTTCTTGAAGGAAAAGTTGAAAAGCTTGCACTCGGAAAAATTATAAAAGATACTGCTGAGATAAAAGAACTTCCGAAATTTTTTGATACTGACACAATGTTTATCCGTGGCGGTTTTTTCAAAGGCAGCCAGAGAACTATTCCCGAAAAACAGTATAATGATGGCGAAAACAGGCTTGAAATGGGTTCCGTGAAAATTACAGCTCCGAACATAATCAAGAAAAAAATGGATGTGTTCACCATTGCCGGAAATTCAAGAGATCAGTTGAAGATAGACGGAGAGTTGAAGGAAAGTTTCTGGGCTAACGCTTCGAAAGATGACAAGTTCTGGATATCGAACGGAAACGGTTTGAGTCCTGTGAAAACAACCGTTATGACGGCAATGGATCACAAGAATCTGTATTTCGCATTTGATGTGGAAGACTCGGACATTCACGCAGAGCTTACAAAAGACGATGAGCCTGTTTATGATAAGGATGATGTCGTTGAAATAATGATAGATCCAAGAGGCGAGGGCAAGATTTATTACGAGATTCAAGTCTCTGCCGGAGGTGTGAAGTTCGATTCAAAATTCAACGGCAGAAGAAAGAACCGTGACGACAGTTATGATTCAAAGATCAAATATGCAGTCAAACTCGACGGAAAGATAAATGATACTAAGGAGAATGACAAAGGCTGGACAGCTGAGATAGCAATTCCATGGAGCTCAATTGAGGATGCGCCTGTTAATCCTCCCAAAGACGGCGACAAATGGAAAGCTTTCATTTACAGGATTAACCGTTACACAGACAAAAAGTCGACTTCTGAAGATTTCACGGCATGGACTCCGCCTTATGCAGGTGATTTCCATAATTTAAAATTCATGGGAGAACTGGTTTTTGTTTATGAGGAAATTCTCTAATTTATTCAAACTGCTGCTTCTCTTAATTGTAAGCTTTCAATTGTCAGCACAGAATGGCGGGACATCTCTTAAAAAACAGATCATAGACGGCAGGATTGAAAAAGAAAAGGGTGAAGTGGAATATGCAGTAAAGGTGTCAAAGCAGGAGATTGAGGTAATAAAAACGATTGCCTATAATGCGCTTTTGAAGCACAGAAAGCTACAACTGCTTAATAAGTCTTCGCTTTTTCTTAAAGAACGCTGTTTTGCTTTTGACTATGAATGTAGAAAGATCTACAGCATGTCGATTGCATATCTGAAAAGTTCGCTGATAGACTCTCAAAAAGATATGGATGAACTTGAAAAACTGTTTGAAGAAAGCCATAACAGACTGAAAAAACTTGAAGAAAAGCTCGCCTATCTGGAAAAAGGTGTTGATATTGAAACATTTCCAAGTACAGGTGCGGCGGCAATACCTGAGCTCGAAAATCTTTTTGCCTGCAATTCTTTCAACGGCTGGAACACAAATAGAGGCATATTCGTTCTTCCAGGAACAAAAACAGATCTTCCGGTACAGGTGTTCGTAAAAGATGTAATAAAAATAAACGGTTCAGGTTCTGTGATGATCCTTGAAGCTGGAGATTACACACTTAACATCAGCTATGTCAAAACCCCTGATGTGACCGCAGGAGAAATAGTTCCGGCAGGAAAGAAACTGTTCACCGGAACCGCAGGAAACCCGATAGTCCCCGGCTCAGTCCTTGTATTCTTAGTCAAAAAAGGAAAATTTATAAACCCGGTATTTATGTGCAGATGAAGTCAGTGGAGAGAGTAGGCAATGAAAAAATTAAATGATATTATGGTGAAAAGAGCTTACTATGAGTAAATTCAACTTTTTTATTAGTAGTGTGCAACAGGAATTTAAGCACGAACGGTTGAGATTGTTTGATTATATTCAGTCTGACGCTTTGTTGAGTGAATACTTTACCCCGATAATGTTTGAAAAGCTTCCGGCAGCAAGTCAATCTCCTAATAAGGTTTATATTGATGAAGTAAAACGCTCTCATGTTTATTTGGTCATACTCGGTTCGGAATACGGATATGAAAATGTAAACGGTATAGCTCCTACAGAACTTGAATACGAATGTGCAAAAGAGAATCATCTTTACAAAATCGCTTTAATCAAGGGAGACAATTTAATTGAACGCCATAAAAAGGAAAAGGTTTTTATCAAAAAAATACAGGGAGAGCTCACTTACAGACGGTTTGATAATGTAGAAGTATTAATTTCTTCGGTTTATGCTGCTTTAGTTGAGTTTCTTAAGCAGAAAGGAATTATACAAACTAAAACTTTTGATGAAAAATTTCATCCTACAGCGACTATTGATGATATAGATGCTCAGAAAATCAACAATTTTCTTGCGTTGGCAAACTTCAAAAGAGGATTTCCTTTGCAACCAGGTACGCCGTCTGAAAAAGTCCTGACTCATCTTCGACTTCTTGATAATAATAAACTTTGTAATAGTGCCTTGTTAGCATTCGGGAAACAACCTCAGCGATTTTTTCCGACTGCTGTTATTAAATGTGCTCTATTTTATGGAAATAAAGTAGAAAAGCCGATTGAAGACCACAAAATATTTGAAGAAGATGTTTTTTCTCAGGTTGATCAGGCAGTAAGTTTTGTGTTGTCTAAAATAAAATTATCGGTTGGTTTGCGAGAAAAGAGTGTTCAAGCATCACTAAAATATGAAATTCCTCGTTCTGTAATTGCAGAAGCCATTGTTAATGCTGTTGCTCACAGAGACTACAACAGCAACGGAAGTGTTCAGGTTATGCTGTTTGCAAATCGATTGGAAGTGTTCAATCCCGGACGGTTGACTTCGGAACTGTCACCCGCAAAAATAAAATCTGACCACGGATCTTATCCGACAAATCCCAGATTGGCAGAACCGATGTATCAGGCAGGATACATCGAACGGTTCGGCACAGGCTTGAGCGAAATTATTAAACTATCTTTGGAGTCCGGACTTCCAGAGCCTGAATTTGATTTTTCAGAAGGATTCAAAGTAATCATTTGGAGATCTCAAAAAAGAAGTGACCAAGTTAGTGACCAAGTTAGTGACCAAGTTAGTGACCAAGTTAGTGACCAAGTTAGTGACC
>DAOQAY010000144.1:0-554 GCA_035354435.1 bacterium | reverse complement strand
AAGTTAGTGAAAAATTAATAAAAGTGTTATCGGCAATATCCGGTGAAATGAGCAGCGGAGAGATTCGTAAAACAATAGGAGCAAAAAATTTAACTTATTTCAGGAAAAACTTTCTAGACAAACTGATCGCTTTGGAGTTAATTGAAATGACGATACCCAAAACGCCTAATCATCCAAGTCAGAAATACCGTTTAACGACTAAGGGATTGGCTTTGGTAAGCACAAAAAAAAGCGCAAATAAACAAAACCCTAGCAGGAGACCAAAACAATGAAAAAAAGAAATGAGATCGATGCGAAGTTTATGTGGAAGCCGGAGCATATTTATGATTCGGAAGAGGCTGTTCAGGAAGATTTTCTTATTGTGGGGACTGCGGCTGACGAAATGCCGAGGTTCAAAGGTCATTTGAATGATCGTGATTCTCTGCTTGCGGCGCTGAAGATGTCGACCGATGCGATGAGGCGGATAATGAAGCTGGAAAGTTATGCGAGTCGCAACAAGGATGTTGATATGACTGTCGGAAAGTGGCAGGAGCTTGCAGGGATGGTCGTGTCTG
>DAOQAY010000143.1:2947-7263 GCA_035354435.1 bacterium | reverse complement strand
GCAATAGTTTCAATTTCGATCATTGCTCCAAGCGGAAGCTTGACGACCTGATAAGCTGCTCTTGCCGGAGGATTGACGGTATAAAACCAGCCGTAGATCTCATTCATCTCCTTGAAATTATTCATATCTGAGAGCAGAACAGTACATTTTACGACATCTTCAAAACCATATCCCGCCTCTTTCAATATTTCACCGATATTTTTCAGAACCATTCCCGTCTGTTCCTTGATTCCGCCCTCAACAATTTTTCCAGTCGTAACATCAACAGGTAACTGCCCTGAAATATAAAGAGTTCCGTTGATCTCAACTGCCTGACTGTAAGGTCCTATTGCCGCAGGAGCCGTTGCACACTTGATAATCCTTTTCATGTTTCCCTCCAGAATTCATCGAAACTTCATAAAATGTACCTCAACACTATAGCTCCGCCGAAAATTGGGTCAAGTTTATGACCCTTATTCCGGAAGGCTCGACCCTCAACCCAACCTTCTCCCTCAAAAGGAGAAGGAGCAATTACAACCTCTCCTTGTCAGGGAGAGGTCGACCATCAGGTCGGGTGAGGGTGATGATGACTTTTATCTATTATTCTCTGAAGCACTTTTTCAATTTCATTAATGATTTCTGTGTTTGAAAATCTGACAGTTCTGATGCCAAGGCTTTGCATAAATTCTTCCCGCAAGGAATCATACTCTTTTCCATCCTCAGTGTAGTGATGAGATCCGTCAATTTCTATAACCAGTTTAATGTCAGAACAGTAAAAATCTGCAATATATTCACCTATTCCGTGCTGACGCCGAAATTTAAGGTTCATCAACTGCCGGTTTCTTATTCGGTTCCACAATATTCTTTCAGGATCAGTCTGGCTCTCACGCAACAACTTTCGTTTCTCTTTTGTAGAATTTTTTGAAAAAACTGTTCTCATCGGTTTACTCCAATTAATAGCTTTATATATTATCAGCTGTTTAATCAAATCTCCAATATTTACAGTAATTTGCCATAGCAAAAAACCTCTCGCCACACGAAATCGGTCGCATTTACTCCTTCTCCTTTTGAGGGAGAAGGTTGGGATGAGGGCTGAGAAAGGTCAAGATAAAGGTCGTATTTTACATTCTTTTCCTTTTCTGTTATATTCCTTTATTACCGTTTTTTAGAAGACTTGCATGAATGTCATAACACCTTATATTTATTTTGCTTTCTGCGGTGCGGCATTGTTTTCCGCGATCCTGCTTTTTTTTAACAGGCAGAAGAATCCCGCTTCCATGATTTTTGCTGTTCTTCTGATTTTATTTGCGATCGATACCGGTCTTAACGCTTTCATAATTCTCAAAGGATACCGCAGTTATCCTCATCTGCTGGGACTTTCCCGACCTTTCATTTTTCTTTACGGTCCGCTTTTTTATATTGCGTATTCATATCTGACGGCCAACATCATTAAGGTCAAGTCCGATCAGTTTCTGCACTTTCTTCCTTTTCTGGTATATTCATTTTTAATGATACCTTTCATTTTTAAATCCGGTGCGACAAAAATATTCCTTTATGAGAATTATGTAAAAGGAGTTGTTTATATTGAATATTCTCCGCATTTCATGATGTTTTTCAAGGTACTGTTCTTTATGATATATTCTATCATTCCGCTGTTTCTTATCACAAAATTTAAAAAGACTGTGGTCACATTCTATTCAACAGTCGACACGGTTAAACTGCTTAAATTACAAATTATTGCAGCATGTTACTTCGGCTGTTCGCTGATACTTGCATATTATCTTTACGGATATATCAACGGACCCGATTTTTTAAGACCGGACATTCCGCAGACATTTTTCTACCCTCTTGCTTTTGTGTTTTTTCTGACATCGTTCTTTGCTCTCACTGACAGTTCTTTCTTTAAATGCACGGTCTCAACTGCTGATCTCAGATTCGAAATGGAAGAACTTCAGGAAATTCAGGAAGTTGAGGAACCTGAAACCGATAAAAAATATTATAAAAATAAAATCCCTGACGATGTTGCTGAAAAAAGCCTTGCAGACCTTAAAGAAGTTATGGACCTCAAAAAACCTTTTACAGACAGCAATCTGACACTTGTCGATCTTGCCCGGATAATTCACATTAAACCCTATCACCTTTCCCAGCTCATAAACAGCAGGCTTGGAGAGAATTTTTATGTTTTCATTAACACAGCCCGGGTAAAATATGCGGCACAAATTATGCAGGATACAGCTAACAGTCAGAAAAGTATTCTCGAAATAGCATACAAGTCAGGATTTAATTCAAAGTCGGCTTTTAACACATACTTTAAGAACATTTTTCACGAAACTCCCAGTCAATTCAAGAAGAAACGCCTATAATAAAAAGTTCTTCCCCGCAAGGCTGAACTTTTATAATATCCAGTAAAATCAAATATTTGTACTTCCTCATGTGAAAGGACGAATTCCATCAGAAAGATCACTAATCTGAAAATGTAACCAGGCTGATTATCAATCGAAATGATGGAGAGTATCATGAAAAAGTATTTTGCAGCATTGAACATTTTAGCACTCGTTGCGGTGACAAACTGTACTCCTCCCAAACAGGATCGCACAGCGGAAAATGAAGTGCAGAAAGAAGAGATCCCTTTAATTGAAGAGATTGTGCCACAGAAAAAAGAGCACGAAAAAAAAGAAGAAGGCCGTGTCGGTGACAAAAAAAGCAGAGTTGCAAACTCAGGTAAAATTTCAGGATCAGTGAGAGGGATCGACCAGTTTGGAAACGGAGGCATCTTAGTAAAAGGTTTCGGAACCGGCGGCGGTGGAAACGCTCTCGGAATCGGCGGACTCGGAACCAGAGGAAGAGGGATTGCAGGCGGCTCTTCAGCTTACGGACAGATAGTTCTTCACGGTGCAGTTGCCAGTATGCCCGCTGTAAACACAGAACAGTATGAATCTACTGAAGAAAATGGATGGGAATCCGCAAAAAGCGATCCTTTGTCAACTTTTTCAAGCGATGTTGATACTGCAAGTTATTCAAATGTAAGAAGATTCATCACCAATCACTCTCTTCCACCGAGTGATGCGGTAAGGATCGAAGAGATGATTAATTATTTCAGTTACAGCTATCCTGAACCCGACAATTCGGACCCTGTGAAAATCTCAACTGAACTTACCGGCTGCCCTTGGGATAATGCTCACAAGATCATGAAGATCGGAATTAAAGGAAAAAACATCGACATGAAAAATGCCGCCGCTGGCAACATCGTTTTTCTCATTGATGTATCAGGTTCGATGCAGGATTATAACAAACTTCCGCTGCTCAAACAGTCTTTCAGGCTTTTAGTAAATAACCTCAGAAAAGAGGATTCTGTTTCCATCGTGGTTTATGCCGGAGCCGCAGGAAAAGTGCTTGATCCCACACCCGGAAATGAAAAAGAAAAGATCATGGATGCAATCGACAACCTTTCTGCAGGAGGTTCAACAGCCGGAGCTCACGGCATAGAACTGGCATACGAACTGGCAGAAAGATCTTTCATCAAAGGTGGGAACAACAGAGTGATACTTGCAACAGACGGCGATTTCAATGTCGGGATATCAGACGACAGCGAACTTGTGAAACTTATTGAAAACAGAAGGGAAAAAGGCATTTTTCTTACCATTCTAGGATATGGAATGGGTAATTACAAAGATGCAAAAATGGAAAAGCTTGCTGACAAAGGTAACGGCAGTTTCGCCTATATTGATAATCTTCTTGAAGCTAAGAAAGTTCTTGTGAATCAACTTGCCGGAACTCTTTTTACAATTGCCAAAGATGTGAAAATACAGGTCGAATTCAATCCGGCGGCAGTTTCAGGGTACAGACTTATCGGCTATGAGAACAGAATGCTCAAAAAAGAGGACTTCAATAACGATAGAAAAGATGCCGGTGACATGGGTGCAGGGCATACAGTTACAGCACTTTATGAGATCATTCCGGCGAATGCCGGTTTTCCTCCGATAGTTGATGAGCTGAAATACCAGAAAAATGAACCAGTTACAGAACTTTCAACAAATGAGATGGCAACAATCAAAATTCGTTACAAAAAACCCGATGGCGATTCAAGCAGTCTTGTTAAAACTGTAGTGTATTCAGACAGTTTTAAAGATTTCGAAAAAGCTTCTTCGGACACAAGGTTTGCCGTCACCGTCGCCGCTGCTGGAATGCTGTTAAAAAATTCGAAGGAAACAGGAAGTTTAAAATGGGGAGCAGTCCTCGACTGGGCAAAAAGATCGAAAGGATCTGATGATTCAGGGTACAGGGCTGAATTCATAAACATGGTTGAGAAATCTGAATTGATCTCAACCGTAAAATAA
>DAOQAY010000143.1:0-2847 GCA_035354435.1 bacterium | reverse complement strand
GGCTGAATTCATAAACATGGTTGAGAAATCTGAATTGATCTCAACCGTAAAATAACGGAGGGTGTCATGAAAAGCTTAACTATCAGAAACAACGAGGCCATTGTGTTCGAAAGAAGGTTTCTTGAAGAGTTTTTCGAGCTTATTGACAGAGACTTTGCAGCAATTCTTTTCTCATTGTTTTTACTCGGTTTTCTTATGATAAATATGCTCGTTGAAACTCCGCCGGTCGAAGTTGATTTTATTAACAATGCGGATTTCGAAAAGTATGCACGAATTGCGCCTCAGGCAGTAAAGGAACCTGAGACTGAAGTTGAAAAACTTGTGCCGGAAAAAGCGATAAAACTTGATGTTATCAAAGAAGGGATCAATGATGCTGCACAATCGAGAAAATCTCTCGGAGAAGCCGGTCGTGTCGGAAACAAAAAAAGCAGTATAGCCGACACAAAAGGAACCAGCAGAAAAGCAATTGATACAAAAGTGGCTAAGTCTTCAGGAATAATGGGCGTTTTAGCAAGCGGTGCACAAAATTATGACAGAGTTTTCGGTGGCGGCGGACTCGGAGCCGGACTTGATAAAAACCTCGGTTCAGTTGCAGGTCTTGAAGGGGTCGACCAGTTTGGATCAGGCGGTCTTTCAGTAAGAGGTTTCGGTACTGGAGGCGGCGGAAATGCTCTTGACATCGGCGGATTCAGCACAAAAGGCCGCGGAGGAAAGCCCGGAAGCAAGTACGGAATGGCTGCTTCGAGCGGACTTAAAAGAAAAGTCGGTGATCTGACAGCAGGAGGGAATGCGGCAGTCATTATGGGTGCGCTCGACAGATCGGTAATTGACAGCTATATCAGAAGGAACCTTGCCAGAATAAGGTGGTGCTACGAAAAGGAACTTGCAAAGAACGATAATATCGGAGGGCGTATCGTCATCAATTTCACGATCAGCGGTAACGGAGCTGTATCGACCAGCAGAGTGCACAGAACTACAATGGGAAATGACAATGTCGAAAACTGCATTGCTTCAACGGTCAGACAGATCAGATTTCCTTCTCCGAAAGGCGGCGGCATCGTAGTCGTAACTTATCCTTTCGTCTTCAAGAAAACTGAAAGCTGATAAATCAACCCAATATATTGTATCTAATACTTATATTCTTGCTTAATAAAACCATTTATGCTAGAGTGCATCGCTAAATTGGATTAACCTTGAAATATGGAGGCGCACTTGAACTCTAACATGTTGAAATTGCTCGGTGATTTGACTATAACGCAAACCGCTGGACAAGGTGGCGGAATGATCGGTATTTTAAATATGCTGCTGCCGTTCATTCTCATTTTTGCGATTTTTTATTTTCTTGTCATTCTTCCGCAGAAAAAACAGCAGAAAAAACATCTTGAAATGCTGAATCAGCTTCAAAAGGGAGAAATTGTACTGATGAACTGCGGTATCAAAGGCAGGATCAGCGAGATCAAGGAAAATGAGATCAAGCTTGAAATATCTCCGAAGGTCATTGTGACCATACAGAAAGGAGTTATTTCGTCGAAAGTTGCAGGAAATGAGGAAATTTAAAAAGAATAGATTAATGGAGATTGGTAGTTATGGAAAGAAACTGGATGGCAAGAGCAATTTTTACTTTTGTCCTAATCATTACTGCTGTTGTTATGCTTATCCCCTCTTTTGTTGATCAGGAAAAATATCCCTGGACATCAAAAATCAATGAAGGAATAAGTCTCGGGCTCGACCTGAAGGGCGGCATTCATTTTGTACTCAGTGTTGACACAGAAAAAGCTGTTCAGGACAAGCTTGACCGCAGAACAGACGAAATCAGAATCAGACTTGACGATCAGGCGATACCCTATGAATCGGTCACTGTCGATCCTGAAAAATTCGCTGTACTCGTAAAATTGAAAGAAAATGCTGACAAGGACAAATTCAGAGACAAGGTTCTTGATTACTTTAACGACTTGAAAAAAACAACTGTCGACGGTGATACAGTCACCCTTCAGATGAGAGAAGACTCTATTAAACAGATCAAGGAAAACTCGGTTGAGCAGGCACTTGAAACACTTCGCTCAAGAATCGATGAACTTGGACTCAAGGAACCTATTGTTGCAAGACAGGGCGACAATTCCATTCTCATTCAGCTTCCCGGATATAAGGATGTTGAAAGAGCAAGAAGCATTATCGGTCAGACAGCTCAGCTTGAGTTCAAGATAGTTGCTGAAGACAAAGACCCTCTCGGAGAATATACCGGTGAAAAACCGGAAGGTATTTCACTTGTTCAGAGCAGAGGAACAAATTCTGACGGAACACTTCTCAGTTACAAATCAGCAACAAGCAAAGACCGTGCGGCAATAAGAAAGTTCCTGAGCGACAAAGCTCCTGAAGGAACAGAATTTCTCCTTGAAGAAACAGCGTTTCCGAACGGTGAAAAAGAATACACATCCTATCTTGTTTACAAAAAAGCTTATATCACCGGAGACATGCTGACAGATGCAAGGGTATCAATCGACCAGCAGAAGAACAGACCTTATGTAAGCATGAATTTCGATAAAAACGGTGCAAGAATTTTTGCTGAAGTCACCGGAAAATTCGTTAAACGCAAAATGGCGATAGTTCTTGATGATAAAGTCAACAGTGCTCCTGTTATCCAGACAAAGATCGAAGGCGGAAGCGCTATGATAACCCTGAATTCAATGGGCGATTACAACACCATATTTCAGGAAGCAAAGGATCTTGCACTTGTACTTAGAGCAGGTTCTCTTCCAGCTCCTGTTACTTTTGAAGAAAACCGTACAGTCGGTCCAAGCCTCGGACAGGATTCTATTGAAAAAGGTAAACTGTCCGTCCTTGTCGGTT
>DAOQAY010000142.1:0-7268 GCA_035354435.1 bacterium | reverse complement strand
TTGCAAAAAGACCGCTGAAATGTCTGGAATATGTGGTTGTGCATGAACTTGCGCACCTTCTGGAACGGTCACATAACGGCAGGTTTAAAGCCATAATGAATCAATTTCTGCCGGACTGGCCGGCAAGTCGGGATGAACTGAACAGATTCCCAATAAGGCGATAGGTTGTCAGAATATTCTTAATAAATACTGAGATATTTTGAAAATGAAAAGAAATAAGGTATATTGTCAAAGTTTTAAAAGTTTATGAGGTTTGATATGAAGCTGGTGCTTGACAGTTTAAGAAGTGCGTTGATATCACTCGAAAAAGCGATCAAAGTATCTGTTGAAAAGATTAATGACAAATCGGTTCCAGAAGATGAGAATGCCGTTATTCAAGCCGGAGTTATCCAGAATTTTGAATTCACATATGAGCTTTGCTGGAAATTCATGAAACGGTGGATAGAGATAAATATTGGTGCAACTTATGTTGACGGTGTTACAAGGATAGAGCTTTTTAGACAGGCTTCTGAAAACAGATTGATCATTGATGTTGAAAAGTGGGTGGAATTTCATAGGGCAAGAAATGAAACTTCCCATGTTTACGATGAAGAAGTAGCTGAATTTGTTTACGAAACAGCCAAAGATTTTCTTGATGATGCAAAGAACTTATTGAAAGCATTAGAAGATAGAAATGATTGATCTCTCTCAAAAACATCTTGAAATAATTAAGGAAATCCTGAAAAAACATGTTCCTGACTGCGAAGTCAGGGTTTTCGGCTCAAGAGTCAAAGGAGCCGCAAAAAGTTATTCCGATCTTGACATAGCAATCGCCGGCAAAGAAAAAATTCCAAGGAAGAAAATACACGAAATAAAAGAAGCATTTGAAGAATCGAGCCTCCCCATCAGAGTCGATGTCGTTGACTTCAACTCAATATCCAAAGAATTTCAGGAAGTTATCTGCCAGAAATATGAAGTTTTGTAAAGAAAGATCGCAAAAAAGATCTACACCGATATTTTTTCATTGAAGATATATGCCATTACGAGTGACGCGGTGGCAAGTAGTCCTGCGACATGTGTTCTTTCGTAGCCGTGGCTGGCATCGACTCCCTGTCCGATTAGTGCGACTCTTGAATCACTGCATGATCGAAGCAGTGCGGAGCCGTCCGAGCCGTAATAAGGGAAGACATCGATCTTATAATCAATTTCGAATTTCCTGGCGATTTCAACGAGTTCGTTGGTGAGGTCATAATTATAAGGTCCCGATGAGTCTTTTGCACAGATACTTACACATTTTTCGCTTCCGGCGGGTTCAGCACCTACAACTCCCATATCAACAACTATAAGATCATCATTTTCAGGCGCTCCTGCAATTCCCTGTCCTGTCTCTTCCGTTATGTTGAAAAAGAATGTCACTCTCTGTTCAAGCAGGTTTTCCATTTCTTTGATCAGTGTCGAAAGATGGAGAAATATTCCGGCAGATGCTTTATCATCGAGATGTCTTGAATTCACGAATCCGTTGACAGTTCTGAATCCTGCATCAAACGATACAAAATCACCGACACTTATCAGATCAGAGAGTTTTTTCTCATCTTTGATCTCAACATCCATTCTTATCGAACAGTTGTCAAAATCGGCTTTCAGATCTTTGAGCTTGCTGTTTACATGGACTGCCGGATCATCAGGAAGAAAAGTCCCTGCATATATTTTGCCCGACCTTGAATGAACCGTGCATCTTTCGCCGATAATATAAAGAGCCGGAAATCCGCCCATCGGAGTTATTTTCACCCTTTTTTCGGTAACCGAGCTCACCATACCACCCAAAGTATCGATATGAGCCGCAAAAACAGTTCCCGGAACTTGAGCCGGACCGAATGAGAAAACCACAGCTCCTTTTTTTGTAACTTTATGATTTATATGGTGATTATTAGCAAATAAGACGAGAAAGTCCCTGATTTCGGAAGTGTATCCTGTCGGCGATGGGATAGTTACAAGCTGTTCAATATACCCTACAATTTTTTCATAATTGATCTTTTTCAATAGATTCATTTTACAGCTCCCTGAGAATTGTTCTTAATGTGTTCAAAAATATAATCGGCTACAATACGGTTTCCTTCGCTTGTCCAGTGAATATCTTTCGGAATGAAGTATCTGTCAAGCTGTTCAAGAGGTATCGATTCGAAAAGATCATACATCTGAATGAAGTCTATTTTCCTTTCTGCGGCGAATTCTTTCCATAGCTCAAGATTTTTCTTTTCGTGATTTTCTCTCAAGTTAATACCCCATGGCCAGACGGCAATGTGCATTTTGATTCCATTTTTCCTGCACAATTTATAAAGATTGTCCATATGTTTTTTTGCAAGTTTCACCCCTTTTTTTCCGTACATTTCGTAAGCAGAATCATCATATGTCCATTTCGGTTTAAGAAGATAGAACTTATCCAGCCCGCCCCAGTAGAGAGAATCTTCATGGTAGGGATTTTTCTGATTTATAACATACTTTACCCGGTAATTTCTGAACACGAATGAATTTTTGGAAAAGAACTCGATATAAGGCTCAATAAATTTCTCAAATCTTGAAAATTCCTTCGGTACGAAATAATCATATACCACTTCATCAATAATGTCGGAAATATCAACAAAAACGAAGAGTTCATCAATCTCAAGTCCCAGCTTCAGAAAGTAATCTGTCTTAAGCCAGTAAAGTTTGGGAGAATAGCTTGCAGCAGAAGCGTTAAGTATTTCGATGCCGTCTTTTTTCAGTTTTTCACTTACTATGCCGGAAACAGTTTGTTCCCACGGATAGCCGACACCTTCAATAAAGCTGTCTCCTATGAACATTATCCTTTTTCCTGATTTCCTGAGACTTACTTCTCTGCTAGATCCGTCAGTGAAACCGAGAGAATTCGTTTTGATGGTATATTGCAGTTTATGTTCTTTATCCCATGCGGTATTTTCTGTTATCATCGGTTTCAGCGCATGGTGAAAGTGATTGTCCCTTACTCTGAATGCATCGAGATCATTGAATATTTTTACAGCCAGAGAATCAAAGAATGATATCAGGAGCAGGATCGAGAAAATATTTATCGCAATAACTTTGAACACAACAGAATTGTGTTTTTTTTTCATAAAGATGAAAATCCCGCCTGTAAGCAGGGTTATGTAGAAAAAAGGACTGCCGACAAATATCATGGTTTTTTATAGCATATTGATTTTTTATTTCCAGTATAATGATTTTATTTAATTTCCTAAAGCTAATCTTCTCAACCCTGCTTGATTTTATTTAGTCTGTTGCTATAATCGGCTTGCTTTTAAGGGGTGTGAAAACATGGAAAAGATCAGAATTGCAATTGACGGGCCTGCCGGGGCAGGTAAAAGCAGTGTAAGCAGACTTGTAGCCGACAAACTTGGATATGAATACATCGATACCGGAGCAATATACAGATGTCTTGCATTGCTGATGAATAATTCTACAGAACTTGAAAATCTTGAAGGAATAAAGGGACTTCTGGAAGATTTTGAAGTTTCATTTATGATCGTTGACGGTATTAACAGGGTTTATCTGAATAAAAAGGATGTAACCGGCGATATAAGAACAGAAAAGATAAGTATGCTGGCAAGCAGTGTTTCCGCAATACCTTTTGTCCGTGAGGCACTTCTTGAAATGCAGAAACGATATGCGGCAAAAGGCGGAGTTGTGATGGAAGGGCGCGATATCGGAACTGTTATTATGCCTGATGCCGAACTGAAGATATTTCTGACTGCATCTCCTGAAAAAAGAGCCGGCAGACGGATGCTGGATTTGAAGGCAAAAGGAGCTGAGATCCAGTTTGAGAAGCTTGTTGAAGAGATAAAAAAGAGAGACGAACAGGATGCCAACAGAAAAGTTGCTCCCTTAAAAAAAGCTGATGATGCAATTCTGGTCGACAATACCAATATCGATCTTGTGAAAACAGCTGATATCATTGTAAGTTATGTAAAAAACAGGAAAAACTGATCTTGAAAATAATCATCGCAGAAAATTCCGGAATTTGCTTCGGAGTCAGAAGAGCACTTGATCTATTGAATGATTCCGCAAAAAGAGCCGGTGAAACAGGGAAGAAAGCCGTAATGCTCGGTCCATTGATCCATAATCCGAGAGTTGTTGAAGAATATCTCGCAAAAGGAGTTGAAACTGTTGAAATTGATTCTGTTCCGGTGCATTCAGTAGTTATAGTAAGAAGCCACGGAATAACCCTCGATGTTGAAGAAAAACTGAATGGAATCGAGGATCTGACAGTTGTTGATACAACATGTCCATATGTTAAAAGAATTCATCAGCTGGTTGAAAAAAAGTCACTGGACGGATATTTTGTCATTGTGATGGGTGATAGAGATCATTCAGAAGTTGAAGGGATAACTTCGAGGATCAAAGGTTCTTATATTGTAGTTCCTCCTTCTTATTCCGATAGTGTCGAGACTGTTTTAAAAGATATCGTTTCAAAAAATAAAAAAATATATGCAGTTGCTCAGACTACTTCAAGACCGGCAAATTATGAGAATCTGCTAAAAAAGATAAGAAAAATAATAGGTTCCGACAAAAGCTGCTCTTTTCAGACAGCCCAGACAATATGTACTGCAACACTTCGCAGACAGGATTCGGCAGGAGAGCTTGCAATCAGAGTGGATGTAATGATCGTTCTGGGCGGAAATAATTCATCCAATACTGAAAAACTTTATCAGGTGGTAAAAGATAGAAATAAAAACTCGTTCAGAGTTGAAAGCCCAGCCGGTCTTAAAAGTGAAGAGATTGAAATTATCAGAAAATCACAGACAGTCGGAATTACTGCCGGAGCTTCGACACCTGATGAACAGATTGGAGAAATGAAGATTTTTTTGGAATCATTGAATGTTAAAAGCTGAACCTGGAAATATTAATCATCCTGACATTCTTTTAAATTGCAGACCCGAAATCGGAGTCTCTGTTTTTATCGACGGCAGCATGAAAGATCTCGACAGCAACGGCGTTGCAATTGTGGGAAGCAGGAAACCTTCTCTTTATGGAATAAAAATGGCGCAATGTTCTGCCGAAGCTGCTGTGAGAAACGGGAAAACGGTTATCAGCGGACTTGCAAGGGGAATTGATACTGAATCTCACCGGGGAGCGCTTCTTGCCGGAGGAAGAACTGTTGCAGTTCTTGGAACAGGTATTGACACAATATATCCGGAAGAAAATATAGGACTTGCCGAAGAAATTAAGCAAAACGGAGCACTTATCTCGCAGTTTCCCCCGCTTACACCTCCATTGAAGCAGAATTTTCCGATAAGAAATGCTATTGTTGCAAAAATGTGTTCGGTTCTTATCCTTGTTCAGGCTTCAACAAAAAGCGGCAGTCTTATCACTGCAAGGCTTGCCAGAGAATTCGGAAAGAAAGTTTTTGTAATTCCGGGACAAATGAATGACGACCTTTTTTCGGGGAATTATCAGTTTTTAAGAAGCCGTAAAAACGACCCCGGCGTCGAACTTTTGACGGATTTCAGCCAGATAGATGAATTTTTTAGTTGCAAAAAATCAATAATTAGAGATATTAGCAGGGTTCATCCTTCTATCATTGAAGAACTTGCTAAAGATGAACTTGCGGTTTATAACGCTGTGATAAACAGTACCGGCGGGATCGACTTTGATTCTCTTTCCCTTCAGTGCGGTTTGAGTTCGAGTGCATTGCCGGCGGCATTATTGAGTTTGATGATGAAAGATATTATTTTTGAAGAGCCTGGGAAGATTTATAAAACAATTGGGGAAAAATTATGAAACTTTTAATCGTTGAGTCACCGACAAAAGCAAAAACCTTAACCAAATATCTGAAAGGTTTTAAGGTTGTTGCATCAATGGGTCATATAATCGATCTGCCTGCGAAAAGGCTCGGAGTCGAGATAGAAAACAATTTTAAACCCAAATATGAAACAATTCCGGGAAAGGAAAAGACAATAGCAATGCTCAAGAAAGAAGCGGCTGAAGCGGATGAAATATACATCGGCTCCGACCCTGACCGTGAAGGAGAAGCGATTGCTTTCCACATTGCATCATTATTCAGTGACAGGGAAGTCCGTCGTGTTCTTTTTCACGAAATAACAAAAAATGCCGCAAAGAAAGCACTTGAAGAATATTCAAGTCTCAACGAAAACCTTTTCAATTCTCAACAGGCAAGAAGGATACTTGACAGGATTGTCGGTTATAAACTTTCTCCTTTCCTCTGGAGAAGCGTTAAAAAAGGACTTAGCGCAGGCAGAGTTCAATCTGTTGCACTTAAAATGGTCGTTGAAAGAGAAAAAGAGATCAGAGCGTTCATTCCTGAGGAATTCTGGACAATTAAAGCTGAATTTAATGGAAGACCAGGTAAGCTGGAAGCCGCTCTTGAAAAAATGAACGGTACAAAACTTGCGATAAAAAATGAAGCAGATGCCGCAAAAGCGAAATCCGAGATCGATAAAATAACGACATTCGCTGTATCTTCAATTGACAGGAAAGAAAAAAAGGAATCACCACTTCCTCCTTTGAATACAAGCAATCTTCAGCAGGAAGCTTCAAAATCCCATAATTACACTGCTGAGCAAATAATGCGTATTGCACAGTCTCTTTATGAAGGTAAAGAGATTGGTGATGAAGGTCCTACAGGTCTTATAACTTATATGAGAACAGATTCATTCAGAATTTCAGAAGAAGCCAATACTGCACTTCGGGAATATATCACCGGAACATTCGGAAATGAATATCTTTCTGCAAAAATGAGAGTTTATGAGAACAAAAAAGGTAAGACTCAGGATGCACATGAAGCTATAAGACCGACAAATGTGGCAATAACTCCTGAAAAAGCGGAGCCTTATCTTACCCGTGACGAATTGAACATTTATACTCTGATCTGGAAGAGATTTGTGGCTACCCAGATGAAAGAAGCCCTTTATGACAGTACAGTTGTAACAATTGAGGATGAGTCGAAGAAATATACATTCAAAAAATCGGTGAGTGTTCAGAAGTTTGACGGATTTAAGAAGATATATAAGAAGAACGGCAATGGTGAAGCTGCACCTGAAGTCAGCGAAAATGAAAAATATACAGTGCTCTCAGTCCTCAATGAACAGCACTTTACCAAACCATCGCCCAGATTTACTGAAGGAAGCCTTGTTAAAGAGCTTGAAGAGCAGGGTGTGGGCAGACCTTCGACTTACGCAACCATTATAAAGCAGATCGTTTCAAGAAATTATATTGAGAGAATGAAAGAACCTAAAGGTGCACTTCAATCGACCGATCTC
>DAOQAY010000141.1:0-7356 GCA_035354435.1 bacterium | reverse complement strand
AATTCCAATTGGCAGAAAGACACATATCGCTAAACATATAGCACTTTCCATCCTCTGAAGAATATCCTAATGAAATCATTGCATTACATGTCCAGATTTCCTTGCAACCTACTGTAATAGATTTATCCCAGCACTCTTCCTCGGCATTTGCAGAAGATCCTGTTATTTTCTCACATCCAGAAGCTGTTGCGCACTCTTCCGCACTCAGATTCCCGCAATCAGGCACATAGGCATCCTCATCGCCGCTCACATCGGCATCTTCCTGCGGTACATCGTCCCCGTCTTCATCAAACTCAAGAACCTTGTAAGGACCATCGTCCTGAACAAATCTTATCTTTGTGATCTTTGTCAGATCCTGCGAATCACTCTCATATTCAACGGTCATTTTTTTGTAGCAGACGCAGTTTGCATCGCCCTTCGGATCTGTATCTTTGCGTTTTGTATCAAGTTCAAGAACAGTTTCATCTGAACTGTCAGGCTCGATGTTGTAACCGTAATCGAAACCAGTACAAATGAAAAATGACTGATAATAAAATTTTATGTGGCTTTCCGTCTTTTCAATGAGAATAACTTTTGTTGCCTGCTCATCTTCAATATTATCTGAATCGTCATTTTCTTCATCAGGCATGACCATTTCGTCTGTTTCTTCAGTTATCTCAACTTTCGGCTGTATGATATCTGCCGACGCCGTGCCGTTGATACACTTGCTCATTTCAGCTTTTTTAAACGAACTATCTTCGCATGAAATCATTAAGAGAACAATTGATATTAAGATTATAATTTTCATGCAACGCTCCGAAAAGAAATAATAAACTGAGTTAAACTGTTCTTTAGTGTATAAATTTCAGGAATTTATTGAAGTTTTTTAAATTACAGTCCGCTTGCGATCTTCCAGTCATTGCCTTCTTTTATGAATTTCATCATGTTGTTGTCGCTGACTTTGTGATTGGTCATACCGTCATTTTCGACAAATGCGCTTTGCTCTTCAGGTTTGATCTTGCTTTCTCTTTTGAACCTTACTTCAAAATAATAGATGAGTTTCGCAGTTTTTAAAGCTTTATCAACCTTGAGATCTTTCACAATATAAACTATGTCGATCTTCCTGAGCGATTTGAACTGTTCAGAATTGAGTATCTCAATCACCTTGTCATGATCGACATCATCAGATGGATCATCCGTTCCGTTGCTGTCATAATAGCTGTCTGCTATATAAGACGAGAAAACTTCAGGATTCTGCTCTTTGAAACCTTTCACATAATGTCCGAACACGGTGAAGATCGCCTTTGTATCCTCATCTTCAATGATCTTTGTACCTTTAATGTACTTTGTACTGCACGAAACCGAAAAAAGAAGGGAAGCAACAGCCAGCGCAAATACGATCTTTTTCATATCTCTCTCCATAAAATATAGTTTACAACTCATCGCTGTCATTACTTTCAGATGCCGCATCATTTTCTTCAGCCTGTTGAGAAGATTCATTCTCAGCTTCAGAAACAGTGTTATGCTTTGATTTTGCTGGATTATCCTCCTGAACGGGAACATCCTCAACAGGAAGTCCGGTATCCAGCGGTTCTCTTTCCATGGGTTCCGGCTTTGCCTGTCTTTCCGGTCTTTCCGGTCTTTCCGATCTGTCAGGTCTCTGAATATTTTCAATCTTTTCAGGTCTTTCAACGACTTCTTCTTTTTGAGTTTCGCTTTCACTTCCCCTTACAGGCTGCACAACCTGTCTTTCATTGTTTCTCGGAATGAAAGGCTGCTGTTTTCCATCGTTTTCCACACCGGGCAGAGGTTTTCTTCTGGAAGTTCTCGATCTTACCCTTTCAGCTCTTTTTTCCTTTGCTTCATCGGCACTGATGTTGGATCTGCCTGCAACTCTTTCTTTCGGTGCTCTGCTTATCTGCGGTTTTGTAATAAAACCTCTGAGGGTAAAGGCAAAGTCATTTTCCTTGTCAGTTTTATATTGAGCCATCTGATTTACAAGAAGGTTGAGAGTTGAATTTTCCGCCAGTTTTTTCATATCGGCAACTTTCGCCCTGACATCAAGATCAAGCCTTGAAGAGATCATTATTTTGGAATTCATGATGATCTTTCCGATAATATCAAAATTGAGAACTCCGCTCATCAGGAACTTCTCTATATCAACTTTATTGTCGGTTACTTTGCTGTAAAACTCTATTTTTCCAAGTAAAACTGAACCTATATCAAAAGCTCCCATCGGTGTAGGTATCTTGCCTCTTAAGACAATTTCGTCACCGCTAAGATCTATTTCACCTGAATATTTCTGATTTTCAGACATACATATCTGACCTTCGCCTGAAATTACACCGGTAAATGACATATCTGTAAGAAGAGCATTGAATATGGCAACGGGAATTTCACTGAGATCAAATGAATAACATGGATTTTTTGAAGAGTCGAACTCCACTTCGAGCTCTCCGCCCTGATTGTTGACATCTTCAAGATATATTTCACCGGAAATATCTCCTGACATCATCTCAAAAATCGAAGGAGAAAACTTCAGTTTCCGGAAAGATATCATATCTTCACCTTTTTTCGTAAGCACTCCGTCATAGAAAGAAATATTTCCGAAAGGTGATACTGAAACATCTTCAGCTGTAAGACCCATATCCTTGACAAAAAGGACACTGTTTATTTTAGCAAGTATAAAATCATCAGGAAAGAACAGCTTCATTCCGAGCCACATTCCAATAAAAAATGCGAAATTAATGAACAGAAACCCTTTAATATATACGAGAATCTTTCCGCTGGGCATAGATTTCCGCAATTTCTCGAATATTTCGATCAATTTATTCACTCGTCACCTCCTTTTTCAAAGTGGCGACAGTTACAAGAACATCATAGTTCTGCTGGTTGAACCTCTTTTTGATATTAAGTGAGTCGACAAAAACAAATCTCGTTTTGTTTTCGATCCCGTAAAGAAAAGCAAGGGTGTCTTCAAGA
Source organism: bacterium (assembly GCA_035354435.1). Taxonomy (GTDB): domain Bacteria; phylum UBP6; class UBA1177; order UBA1177; family UBA1177; genus JAKLDO01. The sequence goes on along the minus strand of DAOQAY010000141.1, from coordinate 4,395 downwards.
GAGACATCTCTGAGTCCGATTTCAGTCCTTTCAATGCTCACATCACCCTTCTTTTTCGGATTTATCTCTTTTAAAGTGGCTATCTCTATCCCGATACTGTCTTTTACAGTGCTTATGTCAGAACTCAGACTGACACTGTTGCTGTTGATATTCTCAAGCATTGCCTTCTGCTGTATCTGGGCACGCTGATAGACATTTTTCATAGATATCATCTTTTGAAGCATTGATTCCTGGTCGGATATGAGATCCACCCTTTCCTGAACTGATGAATTCATTACAAACCATGTTGAAACAAAAACGAATATCATCATAACTGCTGCCATGACTGACAGTATTATCCGCTCCCTTTCGCTCAGACTGGTAAAGAAGTTCAATATTTTCTCTTTCATAATTCCCCCTCACTTTCACCCTTTGAACCCTTCTTCTTCGGTTTTTTGTTTTTAAGGTCCTCCTTTTTTACTCCGGCGAACTGGAAAGTGATATTAAAAGCGCTTTTATCCGCTCTTGTATTGATCTGTCCTCTGTTAAGCTCTGAAATAAGAGGATCTTTCTGAAGGTTCTCGGTAAGTTTGTTAATATCTTCAAGAGTACTGCTGGTTCCGACAAGCCTTATTTTACCTTCATCTTTTATCGAAAGTTCCGATATCTCTATTGTACTATTTTCAAAAGTGGCATATGGAAAAATAACTTCCATTATGTAGACTGAACTGTACGGATAGATAACTTTTTTATCAGCCATGCCGACTTCACCTTTTATTGTCTTGTTCATTATTGCAACGGCCTGCCTTAATGAAGGAAGCTCTTTTCCGATAACCTCTTTCATCACCTTCTTTGTTCTGGTGTCTATCTCTTCAAGCCGTGTGTCAAGATAACCTTTCCTTATCTGCATCCCGGCAACAAGAAGAACTAACGCAACCGCATAAAGCAAAGCTCCGAGGATTATTCTCCTTTTCAGAAATGTAAAACCTCCCTTGTATGCAAACTCGCCCGACGCCATATTGACTGTATCGGCATTTTCAGCTACGGTTGCGATCATTTCAAGAGAATCTGTAAGAGAGTATACAACAAACGAAGTCTGCGAAAAAATCGAACTGTCCATGCTTTCTATCAGTTTTTCCGAACCGTTGGGAAGAATATCATTGAGAAATACTCCGGTAATACACTGCTCTCCGGCATAAGGGACAAAAAAAGCGAACATCCTTTCGAAAAATGACAGAACCGCCTTTCTTATCCTCATTTCGACATCGGTAAGTTCCATCGGTCTGCTTATATCGCCTGCCGCATTAAGCCATGTGTTAAGCTCTTCCTCAGGATCGCTTCCTGAAAAAACAGAAATAAGCTCCAGTCTGAGTCTTCCGATACCTTCAGCTTTGATAATCTGACCGTTTGCCGTGACAAGTGCGGAATAATTCTCACCTACAAATATCGCCTTACCTAGATTATCAGGAGACTTGAATAGAAGAATATTTTCAGGAATTATGCTTCTTATTTTTTCTCTTACTGTCTGTTCAAAAGGACTGAGAGCAATACCCAGAGTCTCTTTCTTTATACAAAAGACTTTTGTATCGCTCTTTCCGCCCGTACTTGTAAAATCAAAAATTATCTCTTCTTCCCTGAAAGGGGTTTCAGATTCAATATCAGAAGCGATTATCTTCCTCAAGTAAGATGATTTCACCGGAGGATAGTTCCTTGAGTAATATAGGACATCGCATGATGGTGCAGCCATGTCAATATAGTCAAGTTCCCTGATTATTTCTGATGATTCATCTGTTTTCACTGTAACCTGTTTTTCAAACTGTACCTTATTGTACTCCTTTGAAAAAATGCTTAACAGAAGTCTGTCACCCGAAATTCTGCATGAAGCGAATCTCATTAAAACCTCAACCTTCTCTATAATAATAAATATTTCCTTCTCTATCAACAACCATTTCAACCCAGCTTTCAACACCTTCCTTTATACCGGTGGCTCTTATTCTGTAAACCCTTCCGGTAACATCAATAATGCTCTCGACACCGCTTTCCAGCTCGACACCTTCATCTTTAACAGCCTGAACAAATGCAGCGGAATTGGCAAAACCGTCTTTTGCCTTTTTCGCCAGTATCTTTCCGAGAAGCTCTCTCATCGCATCTTCGTTATAAAAGACCGCAGCAGCTTTATCTACTGCATATGCCCTTATTATAGCCTCGATCATTTCAGGAGTTGCTTTGGCGATATTGATCTTTCCTGTAGAATAAATCGTGATATACGGCTCAAGAATCTTAAAAACAAGATTGTTAACCCCGTACACCATCATCACTTCCGCAATTGTATCAAATTTCGCATTCTTAACTTTATAGGCCGGATAAAAATCATTATAATCACTCTGCTCATCACCGCCTTGTGTGAATTTGTTACCATCTGTAAACTTTTCATCACCCGGATCTACCCAGTCTACAATGTTCTGGATCAGCTCTGTTCTGCTTACATATTCTTTCCTTGAAGTGTTCTCAAGGAAAATAAAATCATAGAACTCCGGTTCGATAATGCCTTCTATCATTTTGATAACTGCCGACCTTGTCCCGTATGCAAGATGATTGAGATTGATTTTTGTATCTTCGCTCTGAAAATCGATTTTGAAATCACCAGGAAACTGAAAAATCGGATCACCTGTTTCTGTGTAGAAAGAATCTCCCTGTTCATCATTCTGTGCCGAACCTTTGGGAGCATCAGTTGTTTCCTTTGCATTCACGATATCTTCCACTTCCGCAAAAGGACCTGCCGACATAAAACCCCTGAGCAGTGCTGTATCAAAAGGAATAATATCCCATATTTCAATTACCTGTCCCATATTGAACTGCTTAAGGATTCCCTCTATCTGCTTTTGAAGATCGAACACGACAACTGCAAAATTCACAGCACTTGAAGCAAGAGCCTGTGCTTCGGCTTTTCTTTTGTAGTTCATTGCAAGATCAAACTCTGTTTTTGCCTCATAGTTCATATCAGTTACAATAGGAAGAAGAACCGATATCATTACAATAACTATTATAAACGCCACACCTCTTACTGGATTTTTAAGATAAGAAAATATTGCTGTGAAAAGTTTTTTCATTTTCATCCTAAAAACTCAATGGTCTGACCATTTTTATATTTACAACCGTTTCTATAATAAAATCCTCTTTACCTTGAACGCCCTCATCAACGAGCAGTGTTATTTTCACTTTCGGAGGCAGAATATTGGCATTGTCAGCACTTTCACTGTCCCATTGAGGAACCCATTCGCTTGTTACTGTATTCCAGAATTCAAACGAAAGCTTCTTGAATCCTTTGAAAACCGGATATACATTTCCACCTTTTTCGGGATATTCATCTATCCACAGGCTTTCTCTGCGGAAAAGCACATTCTCTCCATCAACATTATCTCCGTAATATTCAATTTCGGTCTGATCGCTCTGTTTGACATCAGACTGCATTTTCACATGGTTTATCGATGTAAATGTCAAGTGTGACACAGGCTCGTCCTCGGCACACACAAATATTGTCTTGTGAGTCTCTTCCGGAACACCTTTATTCATCGTAAGAAACGCATTTTTCAGATCGTTCCTTATTATTTCAAGAGTGAAATATATTGTCCTTTCCCTTTCCGTTATCTCCTTTATTTTCGATCTTCCTGTCAGTATTCCTGAAAATGAAAAATATACAGAAACCACCAGAATTGCTGTAATTGCCATCGAAACAAGCACTTCTATCATTGTAAAGCCTTTACTTTTCATTATCTCTCACTGCAAATTTTCTCCGGGATTTCTCAAAATATCCTTACTGGAAGGTCTGAACCTGTTATAGTTAGGGTCTGATTTTCTTTCACCGCCACCATCAGGAATTCCTGTGTTTCCGCTCTTTGAAGGATTGCCTTGAAACTGCTGAAAAGTCTTGACAGCACCTTCAGTTGTAAGAAAAACTGTAAAAACCACTTTTTCAGATTCTCTTTCTCCGGCTCCCCAGTATATTTTTAATGTCAGTTTGCGTATCCTTTCTTTAAAAAAATCCTCTATATTGCCTTTTGCAAGAGAAAGCATTCCGGCCGCTTCTTCAGCCTGACCTTCCGTCCCGTCTCCTGAAGATGGAGAAAGATCAGGAAGCGGCATGAACACTTTCTTGATCGAGTATTTCCACTTGAAATCCTTGTATTCGCTCCGGTCGAACTCACCTTCCTCTTCTGTTTCCGTTTCAGGCAGACCGTCTTTTTTGATTATCTCCTCAACTTCATGAAGTTTCAGTCTGGCAAGCTCAGTTCCCAGATATATGTTGTGTATCTTGGAAACATAGATATAACTTGCTGAAACAATCCTTGCAACAGCAAAAAGGACACCCGAAAGGATTGTAACTGCGGCAAGAACTTCAATGAGTGAGAAACCTTT
>DAOQAY010000140.1:0-7398 GCA_035354435.1 bacterium | reverse complement strand
ATCGCCAGTATTGCCAGTATCACCAGTATTTCCTGTATCGCCTGTGTCACCAGTATTTCCTGTGTCTCCAGTGTCACCGGTATTTCCAGTATTTCCGGTATCACCTGTATTCCCTGTATTCCCTGTATTTCCTTCATCCGGAAGTTCTCCGGAGTCAATATCGGAATCAGAATTTAGTTCATCAGCATCAGTGGTGCTGATGTCTTTATCTGACGAAATAGTCGCATTAGTGCTGCTGCATGAAACAATTGCAGCTGTGGCAAAAATAACCATGATAATAAAGAAATAATTGAATTTTATCATACTTCCTCCGGATAGAACGGTTATTAGTAAACGACTCATGAAATGTTAGGAAAATATTAAAAAAAGTCAAGGAGTTCCAACTACACAGATATATCCTGTATAGCTTTGGCATTGAATTTGAGAAAAAGGCTTTTTCTATAGCTTCCTGCTGAATCAATAAGCTCTTTAAGTTTTGTCAATCCGGTGTCTTCATGGAAATCATCTTCAAAAGTAATTGCGGAGAGATAAAGCTCATTGTTCTTCAGACTGAAAACAACATTTTTCAGTTCATAGTTTTCGCTGAGAATATATTCAAAAAACTCACTGATTTTTTCTTCTGGAACATAAGAAACTGGTGCATCAAAAATGATGAATTTTGTAGCCTGCGCATAAGATATTTTTATCCACGCCAATTCATCGCTTATCTCCCAGAGCATCGGTCCGCATCTTGAAATTCCCGGATCCACGCTGCATTTTGAGATGACGCTTTCTATCTTGGCAACAATTCCTTCCGGTATGAAAGGTCTTGCCGAAATATCATCTTTGTCGAATCTGAATCCGCAGTTGTTGCAGAATCCGCCGGAAAGTTCATCCTTGAGCTGCATTTTGCGGCATGATTGGCATCTTATAGCAACTTTCGGAGTGACTTTTAAATATGCTTCGACGCATTCTATGACATACGAATATGGGAGAGAAAACCCGAGACTTTCCGCATCTTTGATAATGAAAGTGTTTATGCCGATAATTTCGCCTTTTGAATTGATAAGCGGTCCACCGCTGTTTCCGGGATTTATTGCCGCATCTATCTGAAAATATTTTATTCCGTTGTAATCGCGGTCTGTTTTTGAAACTATTCCGCTTGTCGAAGTGTATTTAAGTCCGAAAGGGTGTCCGATCGCAAGTACGCTGTCGCCTTCAAGAACAGGTCCGGCGGACAGAACCGGCCCCGAAAAAGACTTTTCGACAGGAGATTCAAGAAAAGCAACATCAAGCAGCGGATCTGTAAAAAGGACTTTCGCCCTTGTTTTTTTGAATTCTCTGCCGTTTACAACAGCTTCATCACAGTTTTTTATCACATGATAGTTTGTGACGATCAACCCGACATCTGCAAGAATAAATCCCGTTCCTGAAGAGTAAGGTGTTGCGATCTGGACGACACATTTTCTGAATTTTTCGATTATTTCGTTCATTTTGCCGGCTGTAAAAAGTTTAAGTATGTAATTTCATTTAAAAATGTAAAAGCAAATCGGCTCGGACTCTCATATCTCAAATTATAAGTTATGAAGTTAAGAGAAGGGAAGAGTTTTCTTTCGTGACCGATTATTGACTGGATCTCATTCTCAATAGCCCTTTTGTTGAATTTTCCTGTAGCGGCATCATAAAAATCGCTTTTAATTCCGAGCTCATTGAAAAAACCGGGATAAAATATTCTGTAATAAAGTGTAAGAAGACTCCTTACAGCAGGGTATATCCCAAGAAAATATGTCGTATATCCAAGAGCCTGTTCGTAAACTGCAACGGTGTTTTTCTCCTGATGAAGATCGCTGTAGTATTTTGCACTGCTGAACTGGTCGAGAAGAAACTGCACAAGGTCATTTTGAGTTGAGGCATTGACAAGGGCGAAGGTATCGACCGTTTTAAAGAAGCATCCGTTCATGTCGGCATCGCTCAGATCAAGAATGTCTTTGAGAAAGGATATCATTTTCCGTATTTTTTCCGATTGTGTCAGAACTTTGTCGCTGTAAATTGCAATTGCGCTGTCATTTATTTTCCAGACCTTTCCCCTCGGAAGAAGAAGAAAATCGATCCTGTAGCACAGAGCAAGCAGATAATGTGACATCAGGTTGGCATCTTTTTCAGGAGACATAGACGAGGTCGCATTGAAAGTGTCATTTATCCATTGTCTGAGATATTTGATCTTAACGGTTTTTTCAAGCGGTGTGGCTTCTTTTTTCTCTCTCTGCGAACTCTCATGAAGCATGTTAAAATCGTCAAAAAGGGATTGTGAATGTATATCAGCTTTTAACGCCATTTCCTTTATTGCGTAGTACAGTTTCAGAGGACTCGATTCCTTCAGCGGTGATATGTGTTTCAGATAGATCCTGTTGTTTTTCGCACAGAAACAGCAGTAGTTCATGGAAAAGTTCTTTGTGAGAAGATCTCTGAAAAGTGCTGCTGACCGTCCGCTGTATTCTCCGATCTCTGAAGTTGCAAAAGTTCCGTTAGAGTCAAATGTTCCTGTTATTACAGCACTTCCGTGGGTAATTGAAAATTCAACGGAATCTCCGGATCTTTTGAATGTAACATTGTTTTCTGGCGGAGTTGCAAGATAGTCAAGAAATTTTACAAAACTGTCAGCATACCGCCCCTGTTTGAAATGGTCGGTCGCTTCGTTATAGATCTTTGTGAAAACTGCCGGTTTGTTACATTCGAGAAATCTACCGAACCTGTAGGTTTCATTATAGATTTTGTCATCTTTCCCAAGCAGGAAATCAAATATTCCCATGTCTGCGTTCCCCTGAAGAATTAATTCCAATATACTGTAAAAATCATTTTTTTCAATTGTCCCGCCTTTGTGTGAGAAAAATGAAACAAACTGGTTGAAAATAAAAATTGACACTATCACTAACGGGAGTTAAATTCTGCCTGTTGCCGGAAAAAATATTTGAGATAACATTGATGATTCGTCGAATTGATAGATTTATAGGCATGAAAGTTGCTTCATTCATTCATTCATTCATGCCGTTTCTCTTTCAAAAACGATTTACGGTCATCCTCCTTGAAGCATACCGGATAGACGGTTTTTTTAAATTACAAGGTTTTAGTTAGTTAATTTAAGGAGTTAAAGATGAAAAAGTTGATAGTAACCATTGTTGCCTTTTTTTGTTTTTTTTCATTAATGGCTGTTGATTTGACAGATTTTAAAGAAATTAACAATGAAGAGTATATGAAAATTCTTGAAAAAAACGGTGTTGAGTATGAATTGGTAAGTGAAGAAGAGTTCGCAAAACTGAATGCATCAACAAAAAATGGTGTCGAATTATTGTCTGTCTCAGAGTCTTTGGAGATCATTGAGGGCTCTGGTTCAAAAAGCTATGTCGGAATTTCAAATCTTCAATGTCAGGATGAAGAATGGTTTGATTTTGTTGTTGATTGTAGCTGGACAAAGAACGGAACTTTTACAGGAACAAGAGTAAGGGCATATCAAACACTTTTTATGGTATTGGAGTGGACGGAATATGTGAGCGGAACATCAATTTATGAAGGAATTACACCAAATAGCAGTAACTATTGGACGGTGAAAGCTCAAGGCTATAATCTTGTAAAAGTATGGATTCCTGGTGGTGGTGGCTTGCCTGGACATTATGTATATTTGAAAATGTATATAGGCAATGAAGAAGAGTTTATAATCAGAAATTGTGTTGCGGGAACAGCACCTTGCTAGTAACAATATGGAGGGGCCAAAAGCCCCTCTTTTTTTAACAAAAAGTAGGTTTCTAATGAAAAATGAATATTCAAAAATGTTAGCAATTTTAGTTGGTTTGCTGGTTTTTTCCTGTAATGAAAAATCATCTGAAAATAATGATAGTGATTTGCTTAATGATAGCGATTTTCAAGATACTGAATCAATTGATGCGGACGAAGACAGTTCGGTGTTTTCTTGCATTGATGAATGGAAAGAGGCTCCATTTATTGAAAATTCTTTGGAATATTATGATTTCTCAATTGTAAAAACAGAATCTTCCTGGAAATGGGAAAAAGACGGTGAAATTGAAACAATAAAAATTGCTGGACCAAGAAGGGACAGGCTTTGGGATATTCTTGTCGGTTCTGATGGTTCGATATATATGACAGGTGCATTCACCGACGATGCGAAAGAAGATTTGTATAGAGGATTTTTAAGTGTTTATAAGCCTGATGGGAAACTTGTCAGGTACAGTTGGGACAAAGATAAATTCGGAGAAGTTTTTAAAATTATTGAAGATCAGAATACTGGAGATGTGAAAATATCAATGGCAATAGAAGATCCTGAAGGATATGATCCGACAAATCCTGATTGGAAAAGAAGAAAAACGATCCTTTCAACGCTACACAAGGATGGTACATGGACACATATTTCATGGAAAGTTCCCGGATATTTGTTCTGCCGGGATATGATGCAATTCGATGATGAAATATTTGCCGCCTGCGAACATCTTATCGATTCAGATGATGTAGGCAATTCAATTTTATTTTTTAAAATAAATGAGAAAAGTGCTAAATATATTGAGTTTCCTTTCAGTGATTACAGAGTTAGACCACTGACTTTGAGATTTGATAATGACACTTTTTCTTTATTATATGGGATTTATGGGGTTTTCTCGGAGGATGACTATCCTAATGGCAATTTGTTAAATATTTCCAAAGAAGATTTGTGTGTTCAGGAAAGTTATGTTTTTCCATCAGCATCAGGAATAGGTCTAATAAAAAAACATGATTTTATTGACGAAAATTTATATGGAATAGGATATAAACAAGAAGAAATAAAAGATGAAAACAAACAAACTTTAGTAGGAATAGCGACAATTTATAAAGATTATCTCAGCGGGAAAAAAGAAATTATAAATGTAGGAATAAAGAAATTTGTAAATGATGCTGCTCAATATGCTGATTTCCAGGATTTCATTAAATCAGAATATGAAAATATAATTTACTTTGCCGGAAAAACTTATGGTAATCTTACTGGTGGTGAAACAGAAATTAATTCCGGAGAATCAGATGTATGGCGGCGTGAACCTTTTGTATTTATAGTTGATGGAGACGGAAAATATTATTTGAAGCAATTTAGTACAGCGATCTTGGGGGATAGTGCTACAATAATTAAAGAAGATAAAGATTATCTCTATTTGGGCGGGTCTTATGTTTCAAGTAAAGAAGTCGATTTTGTAATTAATTCGTTTGTCCATAAAATTCCTAAGAGCCTTCTCATTAAGAAAGAAAATTCTTTTGACAACAGCGAATTTTTATGGATTGAGGAAATCAAATAAAACGGCCCCCCCAGCTTCTTGCAAATATTATCAGCACAGGGTAAAATGAACGCTGTTTAAAATCGAGTCTTGAGAGGACAAAATGAAAAAACTTCTGATTATTGCCTTTATTGCAGTCATTTTTTCCGGATGTAACAGCAAAAACAATTCTGTTAACGATGGAGATATCACTATTCCGGATGAGACTGTTGATGAAAACGGCGATCTTCCTGATAATAATGAAATAATTCCTGATGAGAACGATGATGCAGTGGAAGACACTGAACAGACCGAGCAGAATTACGATGCTGCTGAAGTCGATTCTGACAACGAGTTGATTGATACTGATGATTCCGTTGATGAAGACAATGCTTTTTACGCTGAAAAATGTGACTGTTATGGCAGTGATTACACGATTCCTGAGCAGTTCAGGGGAATTGAAGGCTGGTGTAAACAGGATGCGGACGGTGATACGATAACTAATTGTATTGAAGCCAAAGACGGTGCTCTGACAAATTCTGATGATGATGCAGACCCTGATTATATTGACACCGACAGTGATAATGACGGCATTCCTGATTCTGTTGAAGGTGTCGGTGATATCGATGAAGACGGAATATCGAATTTCAGGGATACAGACAGTGACGGTGACGGATATCTCGATTCGGAGGAAAGTCCTGATCTTCCCAGCAGAGACACAGACGGAGACGGACTGCCCGATTATGTCGATTTCGATTCAGATAATGACGGACTGCTGGATAAAGATGAATTAGATCTCGGCACAAATCCGCTGGTTGAAGATACAGATGGCGACGGATTCGATGATCTTGCTGAAGTTGAATTCGGGACAGACCCGCTTGATGACCAGTCGGGAATTCCTGAAGATGATTTTTATGTAAAACTTCCTTACAATGCGGCGGCAGATGAAGTCCGGACATTAAAATTTAAAACCAGTGTGGAAAAAGCAGATATACTTATTTTTGTTGATCTTTCCGGTTCAATGGGCGGAGAAATAGGCAATCTTAAAACCGGAATAACTTCTAAGATCATTGACGGAATAAGTGCCAATATCACAGATGTAGGGTTCGGTCTTGCAACTTTTGATGACTGGAAAGCACTTAACGGTGACGAAATATTCAAGCTGGTTCAGCCGGTTACGACAAATAAAACCGTGATAGCTGATGCTGTCAACGCACTTAACAGACAGTCTAACTGTGGCTGGGAGCCTCATCATGAAGCACTTTATCAGGCGGCATCTGGAGCAGGCTATTCAGGTCATTTTACATTTACAAGAAGGGAAAGTTCTGTGAACAGCTGTGATGTAACCGGTGAATATTATCCATCAATTCCGGCGGCAGACTGTACAACCGCTGAAGGCAATATCGGTGGCGCATGTTTCAGAACTGATGCCATGCCGATAATAATAATGATGAGCGATGAAGGTTTCACCAGCTATCCGGCAGATGTTTTTACCTGGACCGTTCCCTATCACACGACAACTGATGCAACAGATGCACTTAATGCGATCAATGCTAAGTTTATCGGTGTTGATTCATGGGATGAGGCAATGACATGGACTCCGGCACCAGAAGCTGATTTCAAGGCGGTGAGTATGGCAACAGGTTCAGTTGATGCAACGACCGGAGAACCGTTTTTTTATAAAATAGCAAGTGATGGCACTGGACTTTCAGATCAGATATCCGATGCGGTTCTGGAGCTTACTTCAAATATAAAACTTGATGTCTGGACAGATAAAACAAGCGTTGACAATCCGCTTCTGATCAATACTTCACTGTTTATTAAATCGCTTACTCCCGATTCATCAGATCCTGTAAATGCCTATGAATCAAAAGATCTGGTGAAATTCGACAAAGTAAGCCCTGGTGCAAAAGTGAATTTTGAGATAAAGTTCTATAATGATATCTATGAGCCTACAAAAGCCGAAGCGACTGTTTTCCGGGCGAAGATCAATGTGCTTGGCGACGGAGCGCTTCTTGATACAAGAGAAGTTGTGATACTTGTTCCCGGAATTCACTCAAGAGATGCTACGGAACTTTAACGGAGTCAACTATAAATAAATGATTTCATGCAGCGACATAAAATTCCTCCT
>DAOQAY010000139.1:0-7529 GCA_035354435.1 bacterium | reverse complement strand
TCCCGCTCAGTGCGGGCGATGGTCTTGTCGATCAGGGAAGTTTCTTCATAAATGTATTTTATAATTTCTTCTTGCTCATTGACAGGAGGTATTGTCATCCAAGCAACACCTAATGCTTCGCGATTAATTTTTGGCATAGCCACTCGCATAGAACAATCAATAGCATATTTACTAAAATAATCTGAGAGGATGGATATTAGAGCAAATTCATTTGAGATAGTTTTTCTGTCAAATGTAATGCCATACATATCAGCACTACACAGGCAATCAAACGGAGCAATCGCAGCCTTTCTTAATGCTGGACGAATTTTGCTGTATAGAAGCTGTCCCTTATTGACAAAATATTTACCACTTATTGCCCCCTGTTCAGCTACTGATTCCGTATAAACAAGTTTTCCGGTTTTGCTCTCAATGTGGTTAGGAGCAATTAGAATCATTCTATTGAATTCTTCTTTTTTGGGATCAACCTGTCCACTATTTATTCTTGAAAGGGATTTTAATCTTCTAACTTCCCAATGTTCCGGAACATCTCCGATCCATTCAACGCCGCTGTTTTTCATTTTAACATTGGGGTTGATGCCTTTTGTCACAGCTTCATTGATGATGTTTTGTTTCTGTTCTTTCAGCAATGCAATGAGTTTCTTTTTGTTTTTTATAAACTTCTTTATTTTAGAAGTCTGCCAGTCAAGGTAACGGGCAATTTGAATTTGTTCGGATTCAGGAGGGATCGGCATGGGTGTTTTTCTTAAAAGCTCATAGTTAATATTCTGTCCTTCCCTTATACCGGTGACACATGTTTGCAATAAAAAAATATATTCTTTTGACTTCGCCAAATGTCGGAAATATCCATCAGAAACTCTATTATTTGGAATCATCACGGTATATGCCGGACTGATAATTCCCCTATGTTTAGAATATTCAATTCCTCCTTGAAAAGATCTCAAGCTAATTACAAAGTCACCGGGATTAACAAGTTTTAGCAAATGCAAATCTTTCTGTGCTTCGACGGTTCGATTCTCATACATTGACTTCGGAACAACCCCTTTTGTTTGAGTTGCTGCAAGTAACGGTTTATTTGGGTATCCTTTTTCAACCCTTTCACTGAAAACATATTTCGTTTTTACCAGCTTCCAATTCTCCGGTACTTTTCCAATCCAAAAAGCACCAGAATCTTTATATTTCGGGTATGGTTTCATTACTTTTCCCCGACAATTTCTTCAAGCAGTCCATCTGTTTCTTTTTCAAGTGCGAAGATGTCGGCTTTTATTTCTTCAAGTGTTCTCATTGGTGCCGGTTTATAAAAATGGCGGGTGAATGATATTTCATAGCCGATTTGTGTTTTTGCCTGATCTATCCACGCATCAGGTGTGTATGGAAGTACTTCTCTTTCTATAAATTCGCTGATCCCTCCTTTTTCAAGCAGCGGAACTTGTTCGGTGTCGCTGAGTTCTGTGTCGGAATGATATTCCACAACCTGTTTCTTCCCGTTGATTTTGACTTCAAACAGTCCATGCAAAGGATTTGGTTCTGTTCCTTTTTTGTGAATCTTCTTTATGACAGGAACACCTTCTTCAACAATCATATTTTTATCTTTAAAGTCTTTGATTTCTTTTGTTGAATAAACATTTTCAGGATCAATGTTTTTTACTTTCAGCGGTCTAAATACATGAACTTTATAATATCCGAATGCTTCATTGGGAAAAATCTTTGACTGCTCTGTTTCTTGCGGAGTAATAATGAGTTTGCAGATTTCTTTGATGTGATCTTCATTCAGCTCACAGTTTTTCTTACCCATATTTTTACGGAGTGACTGATACCATTTGGTCGCATCTATCAGTTGCACTTTTCCTTTTCTGTTTTTAGATTTTTTATTGGTAAGCACCCAGATATATGTCGCAATTCCAGTGTTGTAAAAAATATTCTCAGGCAGAGCAACAATGGCTTCAAGCCAGTCATTTTCAATTATCCATCTGCGGATATTGCTCTCTCCCTGTCCGGCATCACCTGTAAAAAGAGATGATCCGTTATGAACTTGTGCGATACGGCTGCCGAGCTTGCTCTTTTCTTTCATTTTCATCAGCTTGTTTACCAGAAACATTAACTGACCGTCACTTGATCTTGTGAGCATTTTATATTCTGGATCATCTGCGAATTCGATAATAAATCTCGGATCTTTAATATCATTTTTCCCACCCATTCTTTCAAGATCGGTTTTCCAGCTTTTTCCGTATGGCGGATTTGAAAGCATAAAGTCAAACTTGTTTGAGATAAAACCATCACTGGAAAGAGTGGAGCCGTATGCAATATTTTCGGCTTCAATACCTTCACCTTTCAACAGAAGATCCGCTTTTGCAATAGCATAAGTTTCAGGTTGAATTTCCTGTCCGTAAAGATGTATTGACACCTCCTTCCCTGCATCTTTTGCCAGTTTGTGGAGTCTTTCTTCAGCCACAGTCAGCATTCCACCGGTTCCGCATGCTCCATCATAAACAAGATATGTTCCTGACTCAATTTTGTCTGCTATCGGGAGAAAAATCAGGTCTGCCATTAGCTTCACAACATCACGAGGCGTAAAGTGTTCTCCCGCCTCTTCATTGTTTTCCTCATTGAATCGGCGTATAAGCTCTTCAAAAATCATTCCCATGCTGTGATTATCAAGCCCGGGAATTTTTTCATTGCCGTTGGAATCAAGCACGGGTTTCGGACTGAGATTTATTGCAGGATTAATAAATTTTTCAATCATTGAACCAAGAATTCCTGCTTCTACAAGTGTGGGAATCTGATTACGGAATTTAAATTTATCAAGAATCTCCTGAACATTTGGAGAAAATCCATCAAGATATGCTTCAAAATCAGCTTTCAACTGTTGAATTTTAGCTCTGTTTTTCAAGTCTTTGAGTGTAAAAGGGGATTTGTTAAAAAATGCTTCCCCTGAAGCTTGACACAAAGCAGCATCCTGATTAACAATCCCGGCATTATCAAGTTGTTTTTTTAAAGAAAGAACAGCCTCTTTTGTCGGCTCCAAAAGAGCATCCAACCGTCTTATTACGGTCATAGGAAGAATTACATCGCGATATTTGCCTCTGACATATACATCTCTGAGAACATCGTCAGCTATATTCCAGATAAAATTTGTTATTGTATTGTGCACATTATAATCCATAGAAATCCTCCGGACAACCCATAAGAAATTGATACATAGCTGGCAGATTTTAGCAGATTAATTGAAGCTGTAAAGATTGTTGTAAATATGAGTAAAATGAGCTGATAAGAAACCTTCTTTCTGGTAATTCTATCGATTCAAAGTGTGAATGCTCCTAGTCCGGGATGAGGGTCACTTCAGAAGTACTTTGACGGGTTCCATGCCTGCCGGGGTTCCTTCTTCGATCGCGGTGAGGACTGCGCCGCCGCCTGTGAAGAAGTAGTATTTCTTGTTGTCGAGCGCTTTCATGTAGACTCCGGGAAGGAGTTTCTTGAGTTCTTCGAGTGTGTCGCCGCCGCCGAAAAGTTTCATCGCATCCTTGTTGGAATCAATGAGTTTGTCCATTGCGATAGTTCCTTCGGTGAAATGGGGTGTGAATCCCATGACGGCATTTACAAAAATGGTTTTTGCATTTGTGAAAACTTCACTGACACTTGATTCGGCAAATGATTTCTTATCAGCATCAAGGACGAAATTGAGAGCGGTGCCTGCTTTGAGAGTCCTGATGTCGTGAGTTCTGTACTGACCTTCAACTTTTCCATCCATAGTGTCAGATTCGACGATAAAAGGAAGCTCGACTATTCTGCCCGGGAACTTTGAAGCGAAATCAACGAATTTCTTCGCTGATTCAAGGTCTGCCTCATCGACACCTTTGATCGTTATGCCGTATTTTGCACAGAGATACGCATTATAAATGACACCTCCGAGTACAAGATGATCCGATTTTTCAAGGAGAGCTGAAAGAGGCTCAATCTTGGTGTCGAATTTTGAGCCTGCTACGACTGAAACGAGCGGCCTTGCCGGTTCATATATCTTTTTCAGATTTTCGATCTCTTTTTCCATGAGAATTCCTGCATAGCTCGGGATATTCTTTGTCACATGAACTGTTGAAGCATGTGCCTGCCATGAACCGAAAGCATCATTTACGAAAATATCTGCAAGGCCTGCAAGCTCACGCGCGAATTTCTCACGCACATCACCTTTCGCCTCTTCTCCAGCGAACCATCTGGTGTTGGGAAGATAAAGCATGTCGGTTTTTCCGTTTTTAAGATCTTTTATCAGACTTTCCATTTTATTGCCGATCTCAGTTATTCCTGCATTCCCGTCAACTGTAAATTCAGGTATCCTGATCGAAATGCCCAGTTTCTGTTGAAGATAGTCAACCACCGGATCGACTGCGGAATCACTTCCGGTCTTGATCTCGCCTGTTTTTTTATCTTTCGGTCTTCCCACATGGGTCATCAGTATTATCTTGCCGCCTTTTGCGGTGATGTAGAAAATGGTCGGGATCGTAGCATCAATTCTGTAAGGGTCGTTGATCTTCCCTTTTTTCACGACATTGTGGTCAGCACGCATGAGAACTACCTTGCCTTTGAGATCGACTTCACGGATCGAGCGAAGATTCAAACTTTCCATAGGTTCCTCCTAAATATTATGACAGGTTTAGCTTTTTACGCAGAAAGTATATATCCAATTGGAACCGAGGTCAAAAAAAGGGGAATGGATCTAAGAAACGGGTTTGACAACAAGCTCTTTCAATTTCTCAAAATCTACTGACGGTGCGCCGCCCTGAGCCATATCGGGTTTTCCGCCGCCTTTTCCGCCGAACGGTTCAAGAAGCGATTTCAGCATGTTCCCTGCGTGGAATTTATCTTTTGCGGCTCCCGTGACACCAACAATCACGAGCGCTTTTCCTGAATCTTCACCTGTCACGACGATGAGAGCATTGTCATATTTCGATTTGAGAGAATCTACAAAAATGAGAGCGTCTGCGCGGTTCTTTTTTGTTTCTATCACAAATATTTTAGTACCGTCTCTGATCAGAAGAGGTTCTATCTTTTCAGCCTGCATTGATGCAAGCTTTTCGGAAACCTGCCTGAGCTCCGCAGATACCGATCTGAGATTGTCGGCAAGTTTTAAAGCGGTTTTCACCACCATTGACTTTTCGGTGTTGAGCATTGATGCAAGTTCTGATATCGTGTCATCATATTCCCTGAAAAGCTCAAAAGCTCCGAGCGATGTCACAGCTTCTATTCTTCTGACACCTGCAGCAATTCCTTCCTCTTTTATTATTTTAAAGAGACCGATCTCTCCGGTCGATGATACATGGGTTCCGCCGCAAAGCTCTTTCGAACTGCCCATTGTGACAACACGGACAGTCTCGCCGTATTTTTCACCGAAAAGTGCTGTAGCTCCATCTTTTTTTGCCTGTTCAATAGACTTTATAACTGTATTGACAGCGGAATTTTTTCCGATCATGAAATTAACTTCGGTTTCTATCATTTTTATCTGTTCTTTTGTCACAGCCTGATAGTGATTGAAGTCAAAGCGGAGTCTTTCCGGCCCTACAAGCGATCCGGCCTGATTGACATGGCTTCCGAGCACTGATTTCAGAGCGTGATGGAGAAGATGTGTCGCCGAGTGATTTTTCCTGATGGCACTTCTTCTCGGCATATCATTTTTTTGAAAAACCAGTTCCCCTGTTTTAAGCGGAGTAACTATTTTGAGGCGTACTATTCTGAATTCATTAACTTTTATGCAGTCAACGACTTCTGCGGCGGTTTCGCCGTTTTTTTGTAAAATTCCGTGATCTGCCATCTGTCCGCCTGATTCGGCATAGAAAACGACCGGATCTAACACAGCAAAGCACTCATCGCTGAATATTTCAGAAACCGGTTCAAATTTTTCGTTGAAGAGCGCAACAATCGATCCATCCGCTTCATCTTTTTCATATCCTGCAAAGACAGGTTCTTTGATTCCGTTTGCTGATAGTCCGCAAACAGCGGTAAGCCTTTCCGATCCCAGATCTGCACACCACGATGCCTTGCCTCTTGCTTTCTGTTCGTTCATCGCCTTGTCAAAACCTGCTTCGTCATAGGAAAAGCCTTTTTCTTCAAGGATGGTGCCGGTCAAGTCAGGCGGAAAACCGTAAGTATCGTAAAGTTTGAAAACAAGTTCTCCTGAAAGTTTGTCTTTATTTTCGCTTTTAGCACTCTTTATTCCGTCTTCAAGGAGGGCAAGCCCTTTTTCAAGAGTAGCTCTGAACCTTTTTTCCTCTTCTTTCACGATGTTAAGAATAAGCTCTGATTTTACTTTGAGTTCAGTGTAGTGTGTCCCCATAAGCCCGATCAGTTTATTACATACTTTATCAAAAAAGAGATCGCTGAATCCAAGTTTGTGACCGTGTCTGATAGCCCTTCTCATAATTCTGCGAAGAACATATCCGCGTCCTTCGTTGGATGGTGTGATTGAGTCAGCAATAAGGAACGAAGCAGCTCTTGCGTGGTCGGCAATAACATTAAGACTCGGTTTGAGGTCTTCAGTAATTGCGACAGGGCAGATGGAGCGGGTGAAACTTATGAGATCCTGAAATATGTCAATGTCGTAATTTGAAAGTTTTCCATTTAAAATCGCAGTTGTCCTTTCAAGTCCCATTCCTGTATCAATGCTCGGATTCGGAAGCGGAGTCATTTTTCCTGTTTCGTCACGGTTGAACTGCATAAAAACGAGATTCCATATCTCGACGAATCTGCCGCAGTCAAAATCAGGCATCCCGTTGTCAAGAAAGGGTTTTGCCACCTTAAATTCTTTGCCGAGATCGTAATGAATTTCACTGCAAGGTCCGCACGGACCAGTGTCGCCCATTGACCAGAAATTATCTTTTTCGCCGAGTCTGAAAATCCTTTTTGGATCAACGCCTGCTTTTTCAATCCATATTTTTTCAGCTTCATCGTCATCTCTGAAAACTGTGACAAAAAGTCTGTTTTTATCGAGTTTATAAACTTCAGTCACAAGTTCCCATGCGTATTTTATGGCATCTTCTTTAAAATAATCGCCGAATGAAAAGTTGCCGAGCATTTCAAAAAAAGTGTGGTGACGGGTCGTAAAACCGACATTTTCAAGATCGTTATGCTTTCCGCCCGCCCTGACGCATTTCTGGGAACTGCACGCTCTGGTGTAGCTTCTCTTTTCAGTCCCGAGAAACAGATTCTTGAACTGATTCATTCCCGCATTTGTAAAAAGCAGTGTCTTATCACCGGCAGGAAGAAGCGGCGAACTTGCAACCTCTGTATGCCCTTTATCCTTGAAATAATTTAAAAAAGTCTCTCTAACCTTGTCAATAGTCCAGTTTGTCATCTTAATCTCCTGAAAACATGAAAAAACTTCTAAAATATTATAGGCAGACCGGAATTTCTCAAGAAAAAAGAAAAAAACAGCATATTCATTTAATAATTTATATGGCTTTTGTTTACTAAAAGCTGTAAAACCTGAATGAACTTTAAATGAGGTTTCTATGATTAAATTTTTCAAAAAATCACTTCTTTGG
>DAOQAY010000138.1:0-7546 GCA_035354435.1 bacterium | reverse complement strand
TCGCTCCTGTCGGCTGACATGTGATATACTTTTCTTCAACTCCTCCAAAGATATACCCCATCTTATGTAGTTCCCCCATAAAAAGTAGACATATTTTTTTCCTTTAAAGTTTGTTCAATTTATAAATCAACTCAAACTTTTTTGGAGAACTCCAGCTCCGTTTGGATGTTGGGTGCAATTGAACATTTAATACAACTCAATAGTAATTATGTTGTATTAAAAAAAAAGACCTTTTTACCCTAAAAACGGGAGGTTCAAAAATAAAATTTCTTCTGTAATCATATAAGGTTAGCAAAATTCCTGTTTAACATTTTTACCCGATGTGCAGGTACAAGAATTGTTTTTACAAGTCGCAGATGTCTGCTCCGATATTGGCAGAAAGATCTCCGTAAGGCGTTTCTTTAACATAATAAAGCGAAATGTCGGTTCCGGTAAAATAGATTTGTCCGCCATCGAGAGCAGATGCGTTTTGACACCCCAAACGCAAATGTTATTATTATTTGGATCATTCGGGTCAAGGAATTTATATATGCACTGTTTTTCAGCATATCAACAGCGTAAGTTCCGAGCCATAAAGATCCGTCATCAGTCTGAGCAAGTGAATGTGCAGAGTTCTGAGGAAACCCGTCAATTGTCTGCCACGACCACTGAATATACTGATGAATCTTTTTGGAAGAATCAAAGGCATTCACGGAAAAAAAGAATAGAAGTACAAGAAAGAAAAAGATTGTCCTGGAATTTAATGTTTTTAAATTTTTGTGTTCCACCAAGTTCAGCTCTAAAAGTAAAAAATAACATTTTGATAAATGCAAATTTTAAATGTATGATGACTGGTCTTTTAGAAATGGTGTAATGGTCTGAAGCTTAGATGAAAATAGAACTGGTTTCGATACATATTAAAAAGTCTCCGCAGGCTATGCCGCTTTCTATCGCAATGCTGAAGGCGAAACTTGATTCTGTTGAAAAATTTAAAAACAGGGTCGCAACTTCAATTTCTGATTTCTATCTTGGCCAGGATATTGAATTCATTGTTGATTCCATTCTGGATAAAAAGCCTGACATGGTCGGGTTTTCGATTTATCTATGGAATCGTGATGTCGCTTTGCAAATTGCGGAAATGATAAAAAGGAAAGCACCAAAAATAATGCTTTGTGCCGGCGGTGCCGAGGCTGGAGCAATGCCTGATATGCTTTTAAACAGTGATCTTTTTGATTTTGCAGTGACCGGTGAAGGTGAACTCGCATTTGCAGAAGCTGTAGAAACTGTTCTGAACAATGAACCGATGCCGGAAAACAGAATATTCAGCTATCCTGTTGAAGATCTCGATGACCTGCCTTCTCCTTTTCTGACGGGAACAGTTCAATTGGAAAAATACGAAGGGGTTCTGTGGGAATTGTCCCGCGGTTGTCCGTTCAAGTGCGATTTCTGCTTTGAATCAAGGGGTTTATCAGGTGTGAGAAGATTTTCACTTGAAAGGATTGAAAATGAGTTGAGATTTTTTGAAGAGAAAAAAGTGACTCAGGTCTTTGTTCTTGACCCTACATTTAATCAGGATATTGAAAGGGCAAAAAAGATACTCCGGATGATCCGGAATATTGCCCCTTTTATCCATTTTACATTTGAAGTGAGGACTGAATTTATTGATTCCGAAATGGCAAAGCTGTTTGCAGCGATCAATTGCGGACTCCAGATAGGGCTTCAAAGTTCCGACAGTGCCGTACTCAAATGTGTGAACAGGTCGATTGATCCTGTAAAATTCAGGGAAAAGATAAATATTCTCAATCGTGAAAATGTTATTTTCGGGCTGGATCTCATTTATGGACTTCCTTGTGATACACTTGCCGGATTTAAGAAAAGCATTGATTTCGCCGTATCGCTCCAGCCTAACAATCTCGATATTTTTCCCCTTGCAGTACTTCCGGGGACTGTGCTTTATGAAAAAGCAGGTTCGCTCGGACTCGATTTTCCAAACAACGCTCCTTATATTGTCAATTCAACGCCCCAGTTTTCAAGCGATGATATTAAAGAAGCTCAAAAACTGAGTGAATCCTGTGAACTATTTTATAACAAAGGTCGTGCAGTGGGCTGGCTTTTCATGACGCTTGAAACTTTGAATATCAAACCGTCGGAGTTTTTTGTGCAGTTTGCCAAATGGAATAGCAATGGCGGAATATGCAAAGTACAATGTGATTTTGTGAAAGATCTTTTTGAAAAAGCCGGCAAAAAGAACCTGTCGACAGCGATGACAGACATAATACGATACAATGACTGTCTCAATAGATCGTTTGAAGCCGGCTTTTGTGAAAAGTATCCGGGTAAAGTTAGTCTGCATAATGTTTTCAGTCTCAGTCCATCCACAAAATTTCTTACACTCAACTACGATCACGATGAACTTCTGACAATCGGTGAAATAACAATCGTCGATTTTGTAAAACACTTCAAACCATCTAAAAACGAAGTGATCACCTATAACGATAGCGGCAATGCACACTCCATGCCGCTTGATGCTCACTGGATAAAACTCTTGAGATCACTTGACGGAAAGAGAACCCTTGATCAGATATTGAAGACAATGAATATGAAAAATACTGCTGAAGCTATTGAATTTATTGAGTTTTGTGTTGAATCAGGGATTGTATAATACCTGTTAAAAAGAATTTGATTGAAAGAAAAAGTGGCGACCCTTGGGGGGCTCGAACCCCCGTTACCGACGTGAAAGGCCGATGTCCTAACCACTAGACGAAAGGGTCACCTGAAAAACATGGTGGGTCGGGCGGGATTCGAACCCACGACCACCTGATTAAAAGTCAGATGCTCTACCAACTGAGCTACCGACCCAGCTCAACAGCTAAATATCGTTTAATAACGACCTAATTGCCCGAGTATAGTAGTTTAAAGAGTCCTTTTGTCAAACTTTTTATTTTGAAAGTGCGTAACTATTTGTAAACTTTGGCGATACATTTCAATGAAAGAAGCTGTATATCTTAATTGCGAGCGATTCGCTGATTCCGGTGACAGATTTCAGTTCAGCAACGGTGGCGTTTCTGATGGCTGAAATTGTCTTGAAACGGTTGAGCAGTGCAAGTTCTCTGTCTGTGCCGATTCCTTCTATGTTTTTCAGTGTAGTCGAAAGGATGCTTTTGCGGGAATTTCTGTTGAACGATATAGCAAAACGGTGTGTTTCGTCCCTTATCGACTTTAAAATGATGGAAAGTACTGAATCTGTAAGTGCCAGTTCATTTCCTTCGACATCTATAAGTAGTTCCTTTCCTTTGATATTTTTGCGGTCTTTGATAATGCCGGCAACCGGCAGAGTGCCTTTTATAATGGAATTTACTGACGAAACCTGACCTTTGCCTCCGTCAATAAGAAGCAATGACGGCTTGTTCCCGGTTGACTGTTCCCATCTTTTTATCAATCTTTGTGCAACTTCTCTCAAACTTCCGAAATCGTCAACACCTGTGACAGTCTTTATCCTGTATCTGCGATAATTTTTCTTAATGAATTTTCCATTTTCCCACCAGACGGCACCGGCAACATTGAAGTCTCCGTTTAGAGTCGAGATGTCAATGCACATTATTGATTTTACTTCTGAATTTATGAATTTTGAAAGTTCGCTCACCGCATCGGCATTTTTTGTGCTTTCCCTGATATAACGGTTTATGCTCTGTTCAAGGTTGGTTTCAAGTATGTTTCTGATGTTTTCCGGTATTTTTCCGGTTTTTAAGATAGACAGTCCTGTGATAAGATTTATCTGCTCCCTGTCAAGCACAATCGGATCTGTAAATATCTTTTCAGCAGGAGCGTTATTGCGGTAAAATGATGCAAGACCTCCTGCCACACAGCTTTCCATCGAGTCAAAAAGTATCCCGGATGAAAAAGTCTTTAATGAAAAAAGCTGTCCGTCGTGATATCTGACGGCGACTGTAAAAAGCATTTCGCCGAATTTTCTGAATGCAAAGAAATCATCAACTCCGGTTCCTGAGAATTCCACGCCGAATTTCCTTTTTATATCTGCAATGATCTTGAGAGTGTCACGAAGCAGAGCCGCCTTTTCAAAATTAAGCATCTCGGAATATTTGTCGATCTTTTCTTTAATGATACCGGACAGTTCTTTCCATTTTTTACCTTGAATCACTTCAATAATATTTGCCACATTTGCCATATATTGAATTTTGTCACTGTTTTTTTTGCACGGAGCCGGACATATTCCCATCTGGTGGTTGATGCATCCCGAAGGATTGAGATCAGAACAGTATTTCAGAGGATAAAGCGTCTGAAGAAGGTCGCGGAGTGAGGTGAGAAGGACAGGTTGAGTAAAAGGACCTCGAATGAACAGATATTTTCTCGATGGATGCCTTGTGATTATCAGTCTTGGCCAGTCATCATCTGTGATTGCAAGATACGGATAGCTTTTATCATCTTTAAGGTTGATATTGAACTGCGGCTGTTTTTTCTTGATAAGAGAGCTTTCGAGGATCAGAGCTTCTGTTTCGGAAGGGGTGATTATTATGCTTACAGTTGCCGCTTGCTCAATGAGCGTAGACACCATCGGTCTTGAATCAGTAAGATTGATATATTGCGACACCCTGTTTTTCAGGTCTTTTGCCTTGCCGATATAAATAACTTTTCCGTTAAAATCAGCAAACTGATAGACACCGGAAACATTAGGAATTTTCGATAAAAGTAAGTTGTCAATAACAAATGAATTACTGTCAGTGCTCAAACTCCCCCCTCGTATATCCACTTATCAATCAATTGAGCATGATAAATCCCGCCCCTATGAGCCAATCTAATTGCGGTTATTTTAAACTATGGGAAATGTTTATCAATTTAAATTTAGGGATTGTATGTTCCGATGATTTTCATTCCGGCGGCGTGCTGGGTCGGGAGTTCGGTCATGTTGGTGACACCATATCCAGTTGCACTTCCCCAATAGATCTGGGAGACTTGCGGGTCTGCATCGGTCGGCGGGTAGTGGCTGGCGAAAACTATGTCGAGGAATCCGTCTCCGTTGAGGTCGCGCACCCCTTCTTCCGATGCGGCGGTAGCGGGAATTTCCTGCATGTTTTCTGTGCTCCACTTGTATTTATCGGCGTTTCCGCTCGGTTCGCCCCACATGATGTAGCTTACTTTTGAGAATTCCTGTGTCAGAAGGTCGACTGCACCGCTTGCAAAGACGAGATCCTTGTTGCCGTCACCGTTGAGGTCGGTGAAAACTGCATCCGTTCCGCCGTCAACCCCCTCGATCTTGGTATAGACATCTTTATTGAAACCTGTCGCACTTCCCCAGTAGATCCTGTTCTTGAGGTCGCATTTGGTGAGGCACAGCCAGCCCGAAATGAAAATATCGAGATATCCGTCATCGTTTATGTCATCAATTGTCGCCCCTTCAGGAGAGACCGAAGGGAGAGTCGTGCGGCTTGCTTCGCTCCAGCCGAACTTGGAATTTGCAGTTCCCCAGTAAATGTAAGACTCGAAAACCCCTACATATTCCTGAACACCGTTGGGAAAAAGGATGTCGTTGAAACCGTCACCGTTAAGGTCCGCGACTCTCGCCATCGCCGCTCCCACAGTGGGAAGCTCAAGCTTGAAATTGATATCGAAACCGTACTCACTTCCCCAGTAAACGAAGGAATTTATCTTGTAACCTGAGCCTGTCATGCCGGTTCCGTTATATCTGTTTGAAGTGATGAGATCCACCCAGCCGTCCTTATCAAGATCGACAAGCGTCACATCGGAACAACCCACAGTCGGGAACTCAACTCTGTTTTCAAGGTCAAAACCATCTTTTGTGCCGTAATAAAGAAGCGATACCGTATATCTGTTCTCTTCGGAATCAGTTTCTTTCTTTTCTTTGACCGAAGCGAAAGCGATATCGAGATAACCGTCTTTATTCACATCGGCATAATCGACACCCATCGCCCCTATCGTCGGGATCTCAATGCGGTTTTCGGCACTGTAACCAGTCGCTGAACCCAGATAAATATAGGAATTTATATTAGTAGTCGTATCAGTATCGGTATTTGAAAAAACGATGTCGGGATAACCGTCACAGCCGATATCGGTGCAGGCTTTAGGCTCAGCTGTGTCACTGTCGGCATCACTGTCAATGGCTTCATCAACTGTTTCATCCGGCTCTTCATCAGCAACATCAGTTATTTCATCGGGTTCTTCATCGACCGTATCAATATCCGCCTCTTCAACATCCGCAGTATCAATATCGGTGACTTCCGAATCAACATCTGCATCTCCATTTTCCTCGATGTGCTTACTTTTAGAAGTGCATCCTACCGCCGCGAAAGCAAACAGCACAACAGTTACCATAACTTTTCTGATCATTTGCGACACCATATATTTTTGTAATAAACCCACAAACACGGCGCATTATCTTTCATGAGCATATTTATTGCAAATTATGTAAATTCGCAATGCAATTGCAGATAATCATTAAGTCTATTGACAGATTATCATAGATTTATATTCAGTCAGACTGACTATTTTTCTCATCCAGTTTTTTTATCAGTTTATCAAAATCTCAGCAAGCAGGTTATTGAAATACTCCTGATTCAAAAACGAGCCGTTTTTAAGCCGTTCTTTATCCAGTACATACCCACAAATTGCAAAATCCCGCAAAACATTGGTCGCCCATTGACGGAACTGAATTGCTCTTTCGGAGTTCACTCTGAATCCGACTGCGATAATAGCATCAAGATTATAAAATTTGGTGGTGTATTCTTTTCCGTCTTCGGCAGTTTGTCGGAAATCCCGACATACTGATTTTTCGATTAGTTCTCCAGTCTCAAATATTTTTTGAAGATGTTCTGTAATAGTGCTACGACCTTTTTCAAACAGAACACTTATGAGCTTTTGAGTCAGCCATATAGTTTCGTCTTCAACACGAACCTCAATTGTCCCTTCGCCCGACTGTTTGGTGAAAACGAGAAATTCAGCAGTGCTGTTCCGTATTTGCAGTTTCTTGCTTTTCATGCACGAACTCCTACAATCCATCTAATTGCGGTTATTCTATTGATTTAAATCCTGATTATCAATTTTAATGGTGAAAAATTTGTAGGATAAAATAGGCAATATTCCAAATGGTTGTGATTTCTTTATTTGACATCAATGTTGTCATTTGATAGCCTCAAACGCTGGATAAAATGTGCTTTCAGGAACTCGATGAAACAGAAATTCATTAAAATAGCGAATGGTTGTGAAAACAATCTGAAAAATGTTGCCGTCAATATTGAAAAAGGGAAGTTCACAGTTGTCACAGGAGTTTCAGGAAGCGGCAAATCATCACTTGTCTATAACACGCTTTACAAAGAATCACAGAGGCTGTACTTCTCGACTTTCCCTTCATGGAGCAGGAAGTATCTGGGTGTTGTCTCAAAACCAAAAGCCGATTCCATAACGGGGCTTGATGCAACGATCGTAATAGATCAGAAAACGGGGATATCAAACCAGAGATCAACCGCAGGGACATTTTCAGGCATTTATGACATGCTCAGACTTCTTTTTTCGAGATTCGGCGAGATCCCTGAAG
>DAOQAY010000137.1:0-7587 GCA_035354435.1 bacterium | reverse complement strand
CACTATTTCCTAAAGAGAATTTGAGGGGTTATTTTTTATTGACTTGAATTTTCATGGTTTTTTTAAGATCTTAGGAAATAAATAAGAAAATTAACTCACAAACAACTCAGCTTGAGCAAATCTGACATCCGGCATTGCATCATAGATCCTGCCTTCAAGTTTTCTCCCGTTCGCTTTTTTGTTGGTTCCGCCCCATTGTTTAAAATAAAAGGCCGATCCTTGTTTTTCGCACTGTTCTTTGATTTCTAAAACCCATGCTTCTTTTATCGGTCTAGGTGTTCTTCCGCTTTCGCCACCGACAATAACCCAGTCAATTCCCTGAAGATTCATATTGCCAAGAGAATTGAGCAATGGTTCACAGGAAAGAAATTTTATCTTAGCCTTCGCATTTCTGAGATTGTCAATTCTTTTAAGGAAATCTTTATTTTCAACAGTGACACCCATCCATAGGTTTTTAGGCCAGTCAAGCAGACCTTCATTGTCATATTTTTCTAATAAATCCGCTCTCTTAGTCAGCACTTGAAAAATATGATGCGGGTTTTCTCTCACAACTTTGAAAATCTTCTGAATATAATCAATAGGAACATCTTTGTGAAAAAGGTCGCTCATCGAATTGATAAAGATCATCCTCGGTTTTTTCCAAGTGTAAGGCTCATTCAAAGTCTCAGGATGAAGAGTCAGCTTGAACCCGTCCTTGTATTTTGGCTGACCCATCGCCTGAAGTCTGCGAGCCATCACCTCAGCGTAACAGTTCTTACAACCAGAGGAAATCTTCGTGCAACCCGTAACCGGATTCCAAGTCGATTCAGTCCATTCTATTTTAGTGTGTGACATTTTTAATTACCTTGAATTGAACAACATCCTTCTCTTTAAAAATTCTATCATACCCAATCTTGGGATATTTAAAATACTCAACTTCTTTGTTATCCCTCATTTCAATCAAAAGGTCAATAGCATGTTTTACAATATGTCCATTTTCCAGAGTAAAATTATATATTTCTTCGTTTGTGATTGCACCTTTTTGATTAATAAGCTCTCTTAAATCCTGTTGAAACTTCTCAATTTTTGTGAGCTTTTGTTCACCGAAAAGCACCGTTTGTTTAGCAGCAGCATCTTCATCAATATCAAAATTAGCTTCTCCATTTGAGTTGTTTTTTGTCCAAGCAACATCTAAAAATTTTGATACACCCAACGGATGTTTTGATCCAAAAATTAATCCATAAAATCCTCGCCCCTTTTTTATTGTAAAAGGGTATAGGTTTGTTCTGCTTTCATTCGGCAAAAGATTTCTATAGTATTCGAGTACTTTTCTATGTACATCTTTTGACTTCCCTTCAGCCAGTTCATCAAAATTTAATTCAGGAAATAAAGGCTGATATTGTTTTCTGAATCTTAGAAGGTAAGAGGATGAGAAAAAAAACAAAAAATCTGTTGTTTTAAAACTCTCAAACTCTAACAATATTTCTTTTTTAACATGCTTTATGCCGTTTTGATCAAGAAAAATGAGATTTGGCATATTTCTAAGATCGTCTTTAGTTTCTTCAAATAATTTCTGAAAATCGTCATTATGATAAACCACATTTATCAAATCTCTTATTTTTGCAATATCTTTCCTTTTTTCTTCAAAACATTCTATCATATTTGAAAATTTGTCTTTATCGTATTCATTTAAAATTACATTGATTTTAAGTTGTTTCTTAAAAATATCGTTTTCAAATTCTTTTATTATTTTAATAATCCTTAGCGGACTTCCTGCAACATCTAGCTTATCTTTTCCACTTCCTGCAAAAAAATCACAGATGTTTATTTCTTTAAAATTAGGAGCATAAATAAATACTGGAAGCCAAGCCTCAAGATAACTTTCAAACACTTCAAGCTTTGTTACTGTTTCTATAGTAAACGGTTCTTCAAACAAATCTTTTACTGGCATCTTTTTATTCTCCACAAAATTCCCGTTAAAGAAATTCTATGGAACAGAAAATGTTAATCAAGAAATAATTCGGCAATTTGACTAAAAAACCCTGATAAAATTGAAATCCCGAAAGATTTATTGACTTGAATTTTCAGCGAATTACTCTTTTCGCAGTTAATTACTATTTCGGAGAAGATAATGGACGAGCAGAAAACTGGTGTTGTTGTTGATCCGCATGAAGAGGCGGACAGGCTGTGGCTTGAAAATGTGTATCAGGGTGATGTGAAACAGCTCACTTTCAGAGCGATTCTCATGGGAATAATCATCGGCGGATTTATGAGCCTGACAAATCTCTATATCGGTTTGAAAACCGGTTGGGGACTGGGTGTTACGATCACGGCGTGTGTTCTTTCTTTCAGTATCTGGAAAGTTCTGCGTAAACTGTTCCCGTGGTTTGTAAAGACCGACATGACGCTTCTTGAAAATAATTCAATGAAATCAACCGCTTCCTCAGCCGGATATACTACAGGCGGAACGATGGTGAGTGCAATTGCGGCTTATATTCTCATTACCGGGCATCATCTCAATTTCTGGGTTCTTACCGGTTGGACAATATTTCTGGGCATTGCGGGAGTCGTAATGGCGATCCCGATGAAAAAGCAGATGATAAATATCGAAAAACTTCCTTTTCCGTCGGGAACAGCAACTGCTGAAACGCTTAAAAGCCTCTATGCCGGCGAGGAAAGCAGAAAACAGACAAATTCACTGCTTGGATTTGCCATGATAGGGGTAGTTCTTACCGTTGTGAGAGATAAATTTGAGTGGATAAAATATACTTATGCCGTTTTTGGTGAAAAACTTGCCCAGTACACAGTTTCAATGGAAACCAGTCTGATAATGGTTGCAGCAGGTGCAATTATGGGCTGGAGAACAGCTTGGAGCATCATGTTCGGCGGAATATTGAACTATCTTGTTCTTGCTCCTGTAATGTTTGATATCGGTGCAATAACAGAACTCGGATACCGCGGAATAAACAGCTGGAGTCTGTGGTTCGGCGCTTCGGTAATGGTTTCGGCGGGATTCACATCGTTTTTCATGCAGTGGAAAGTTGCAATGAAAGCATTTTCCGGCCTGAAAACCATTTTTTCCAGAGAGAAAAGAGAGCTCACCGCCATTGAAAAAGTTGAAGTTCCGATGAGCTGGTTCTTCTGGGGAATAGTCGGCGGAGGTACAGGAATCGCTTTCATAATGAAATATTCTTTCGGAATTTCCGTGTGGATATCGGTACTTGCAATAATTCTTTCATTTTTTCTCGCCATTGTTGCATGCCGTGCAACCGGTGAAACAGACACAACTCCGGTCGGAGCACTCGGTCAGGTGACACAGGCTTTTTACGGCATGATATCACCGGGAAGCATGGTGACAACGCTTATGACAGCATCGGTTACATCAGGGATCGCAGGATCATCAGCCGATCTTCTGACCGATCTTAAAACCGGTTATCTGCTCGGAGCAAACTCAAGAAAGATGTTTCTTGCCCAATTTATCGGTATATTTGCAGGTACTGCAATAGTGGTTCCGGCATTCTATCTAATTGTTCCGACACCCGATGTTCTGGGAAGCGATTTTTTCCCGGCACCGGCGGCTCAGGTATGGGCCGGAGTTGCAAAACTTCTCGCACAGGGAATAGGTTCGCTTCATTATACCGCAAAAATAGCTATGCTTGCGGGACTTGCTGTCGGAATCATCATACCGCTGATCGAAAAATTCTTCCCGAAAGCCACAAAATATGTTCCATCTTCAATGGGGATCGGACTTGCATTTGTAATTCCTTTCTGGAACTGCCTTTCAATGTTCATCGGTGCGCTGATCGTTCTTATCATTGAGAAAAAAAGAGCTGCTCTTTCTGAATATGTCATCCCTGCCGCATCAGGAATAATCGCCGGTGAAAGCCTTGCCGGAGTTTTTATAATCCTTGTTTCGACTATTATGGGAAAGTAAATCCGTAATTTTTATGGAGATCACGAAAATCAGCAATAAACAGGCAAACCCAATAAATTGACTTGAAAATTGTTGAGTGCTAACATTCCGTGTATTAATTATGATGGTGTTTTCCTGATTTGGAGGATTTATGCGAAAATCAATTTTTTTATTCCTGATAATCCTGATGGTATTACCTGCATCACTTTCTGCTCAGAAAAAGAAATTCATTCCTGAAAAAAGTAATGACTCGGAAAAAGTGGAACCGGAAGATCCTGAAAAGGATAAAGAAAAAGCTGAAAAGAAAGAAGATACGGATACTGAGAAAAAAGAAAAAAAGGATGTAAAAAATAAAAAAGCTGTTAAAAAAACACCTCAGCCTAAAACTGCCGTTAAACCTGCAGTGGAAGAAAAAAAGGTTCCGGCAAAAACAGCTGAACCGGCTGCTGTTGCTAAACCAGGAAGTGAACCCGAGCTTGTTCCTGTAAAAATAGAAGCCCCTGCCCCAGTTGAAGAAAAGAAAGTCGAACCGGTTCCTGTGAAAAAAGCAGAACCGGCTCCGGTTGTTACAACTGCTCCTGCAAAAGTTCCGGTTGTTGAAAAAACCGTTAAAAAAGAACCCGAAACTCCCAAAAAGCCTGCCGCACCGAAGTATGCAGGACAGAACAGCACAACAAAAATGCCTTTTGTGTTTGCAGGTTTACCTTCAACAGCATACGGAACCGGATTGATGATGGGCGGAAACGCTTCAAACGAAAGTGCTTTCTACATCGAAGGAGTTAAAGTACCGTTCACTCATCATTTTCTGACTGAAAAACCTGTGCTGAACAGCGATCTTCTCAGAGACACTTATGTTCTCACAGGTGCTTTCGGACCCGAACTGGGTGATTCGATCGGAGGGATCGTGAACATCTCTCTGAGAAATCCCCGTGCCGACAAAATAGGCGGAACTTTCGATCTCAGCATGTTCGGTGCATCGCTCATGGTTGAAGGTCCGATATCAAAAACAGATTCTTTCTCGGCATCATTTGATTACGGTTCTGACGATCTTTTCACCAGACTTGCCTATGACAATGTAAATTCCATTGCAACTCAGGGTAATCTCAGCGGTCATGTGAGATACATTCATGAAATAAATGACAAAAACTCTATTACTTTAAGCCTCGTCGGAGCAAGGGATTCTCTTTATTATCTTTCATCCTACAAGAAAAACGGCACACCCAATCTTAACGAATCACTTTCACCGGAAACGATGTTTATTCTTGCAAAAGGGGATTACGATTACAAAAGCTGTATCATTGATTCCAGATTCACCGGCAGCTTTACCCTTTCAAACTGGGATTACAAAGTCTTCAAAGGTGGGAATTTCAGCACCATTGATAACCGCGGTACAATTGAAGAGCACCTGAGCTGGAAGATCAATGATAACAACAGGTTCGATTTCGGTGTAGTTTTTATGGCCGGTCTTTTTTCAACCGATACTGTAAACACACTGCTTCCTCTTGAAGGCGAACCCGGGCTTGTCAGAACTGATTCCAGACTTGCATCGAAGGATAACATGGGCTATATCCAGCCTTCACTATATTTCAAATACAACTTTGCGATCAAAGGATTTGAAGCTGTACCGGGAATATATCTGTCCGGAGATTTTCATAATAAAGACACCTGGTCAGGTTCAGCCGACCCGAGACTGCTCCTTGCCTACAACATAAAAAACATCGTTAAGATCTATGCTGTCGGCGGACTTTATTCAAAAAGACCGGAATATGATATTTCGCTGTATGAACTTGGAAATGAAGAACTTAATTATGAAAGAGCAGTACATAGTAAACTCGGAGCTGCCTTTGAATATAAGGGAATATTCGGCGATGTTTCCGGATTTTATAAATATTTTTACGATCTTATCCGCAGAAATCCTGAAAAGAAAAATGATTATGAAAATACGGGCAGAGGATGGGCGGCAGGAACTGAGATCAAGCTCGGTTACAAAAACAGAGAACTTACCGGCTGGGTTTCATATTCATTTGTCAAAAGTCTCAGGACTGATAACGAAAATTCCAAGGAAAGAAGTTCAGATGCCGATATTCCTCACATTTTCAAAGCTGCACTTGCATACAATTTCTTGAAAAACTTCAATATTTCCGCAGATGTTGCCGTAACATCAGGAATGGTTGTCACTGACTATAGCGGAATCAGACTGCTTGTTGATTCAGGTGTTTACATGCCGCTTTATATTCAGGATGAAGTTAACGGAACAAGACTTTCAGGAACAGTCGGATACGGTCTGAGATTTGAATATCTGGTGTTTCTCAAAGAACTTAAAATCGGAATTTACGGAGATGTCAGAGGAACAAGCACTAAGATCGACCGTGTCTACAACGCCGATTATACAGACTACGGCGCTTTGTATCTTGCACCGGTGCTTGGAACTGTTGGTGTTAGAGGAGAATTCTGATGATGGAGAATAAAATGAAAAAAACCGTTCTATTGATAATTGCTTCATTTTTTATTTTTTCATGTAACGATGTCCACCTTACTGATCCGGAATCTGTGAATGTAAAAAGTGTGATCAGTGTGAAAATAGAACCGCCAGTTGTCATGCCGGGTGAGAAAATTCAAATAAGCTCTGCCATAAACAGTCCTGACGGCGTTGCAGATATAAGTGTAGGAAATGTGGTCTTTACCGCAACAAATAGTGCCGAACTTACAATTCCCTCAGATATTTCGAATCTTTTCGGTGATTCTGTCAGAAAAGAATTCACTTCAAAAGGATTCGTTGATGTTCCCGTAAACCTGCTAATATCAGGAACTGAAATATCAGCAGTAAAATATTTCAGGATCGCAGGAGCTGATTATGAGAAAACCAAATTCGATGTGAATCCAGCAATACTTTCAATGACTTATGAAGTAATAGGAAGCGCCGAGAAAATAGACATTGTAGAAGACTCTGCAATTTATTTTGAGCCTATCTCAATTCCTGAAAAAATATCTTTTGAAGTTTCTGAAATTCAAATCGATGATCTCATAAGGGATGACTATTATTTTAAATGGGTTGTCACAGGAGATGCTGAGACATATCCGGAACTTAAAGATTTTGATGAAACAACAGGAACTGCACTTTTTTCATTCAGAGACGAATCGGGAGCACCCGTTTTCGGAGATTTCAGATTCCACCTCATAATTTCACCAAAAAAATCGTATCAGGGAACAAAATCAGCAAGATACGGAACAGACTTCTTCTCATTTGTCATCAGCACAAAAGGCGAACCGCTCGAAGAAGATGATGCCGACAATGAAGTTTCTGACTAAAATACCGGCACTGTTTTTCTAAACTTCCAGACAAGCTATTGTGATAAAAAAGCAGAAACCGAATATTTCCGATATTGACAGATCTTTTCTGGTTGCTGTGAAGAATGTTTTTTCAAAGTGGAAGGATTCTCTTGCTGTGGTGAAGCCTGAGACTGTGATTGGCTGGCACAAAAGGCTGTTCAGGTCTTACTGGAAAATGATTTCAAAGAGACAAAATCCTGGAAGAAGACGGATCGGCAGAGAGATCATAAATCTCATAAAGCTGATGAGCCTTGAAAACGGCTGGGGAGCTTCAAGAATATATTCCGAACTTTTGAAACTCGGTTTCACTAAAGAGAATCTTTCTCAGGCTACAGTTGCCCGTTATCTGAAGAAACTCAGGCTTA
>DAOQAY010000136.1:0-7634 GCA_035354435.1 bacterium | reverse complement strand
AATGTCGCCACTATCCCGGTGGGCCCTTACCCCGCCGTTTCACCTTTCCCTGATCGAGTCAGGTAGTTTATTTTCTGTTGCACTTTCCGTAGCATCACTGCTCCTGGCTGTTAGCCAGCCTTCTGCCCTGTAGAGTCCGGACTTTCCTCCGATCATAAGATCAGCGACTGGAAGTGCTGCTTTTTCTCAATTTAAAAGATCTGGAAATTCTATTGCGGTGCAGGTTTTTCCTGCTGTTTCTGCGATGGAACAAGTATACACTGGCAGTTCGGGCACACTTCTATTCTTGTGGCTCTTAAAACCATATTGAAAAGTTCTGGAGGAAGTGTCATATTGCATCCGAGACACACTTTGTCTTCCGCAAGGGCAATAGCTTTGCCGTTGTTGGAATTTTCAAGTATGCGCTGATATTTACGATATATTACAGGTTTAATGTTCTCTGCAAGCTTATCTCTCTTGGCAATCATTTTTTCAAGGTTTACATCAAGTTCGGTCATCCTTTTTTCGTTGTCTTTGATGATCTTGGTGAACTCGTTGATTTTATTGACAGTTTCTTCTTCGATCAGTTTCAGTTCGTTGTTCTTGAATTCGATCTCCTTGTCAATTTCGGCAATTTCATCACTAAGATCTCTGTTGAATCTTTTGATATTGTCTATTTCACGAAGCAGGGCGTTGTATTCCTCCTTGTTCCTGATGGCAGACTGTTTTCCGGTGATAACCTTCAGCTTGTCTTCTCCCTTGTGAAGGATTTCTTCTCTTTTCTGTTTTTCTTCTAGCTGAATGGAAATGGCGTTCCTCAGTTCAGAAAGCTTGCTTTCCATTTCAGTGATTTTCTGATTAAGTGAATCATTTTTTTCAGGGAGAGATTCAAGTTCTTCTTCGAGTTTGAAAGCTTCAGAGTCAAGTAACTGAAGATCCTTAAGTTTTTTCAATTCTTCAAGCAAGAGAGCCTCCATCGAATGTTAAAAAAAGGGGCAAAAAAAAAGCACTTGTTTTAACACAAGTGCTTTTTGATTTATTTTTAGAAATGTTGTAAATAAACAGCAAGTCTACCCTCCACGGTAAAAGGTGGTGGGCCCAAGAGGAGTCGAACCTCTGACCATCCGGTTATGAGCCGGAGGCTCTACCAACTGAGCTATAGGCCCGTTAGACGAAATCTTTATATTCGCAAATTGTTAAATTGCAAATTTTTAATTAAAAAAATTGAAAAAAAATGCATTTTGAAGTAAGTTACCGCCTGTGTATTTTTGCGCCGCAAATACTGAATAAGGGGATAAGATGGAATATTTCGATATAAAAGGCGGAGATATAATTAAAGGAGAGGTGACACTTTCCGGAAACAAAAATGAAGCTCTTCCTGTAATCGCAGCAGCCCTGCTTTCAACCGGCAAAGTTAGAATCAGCAATGTTCCTGACATACTTGATGTGAGAGTTATGCTCGAAATTGCCGCCGATATGGGTGCATCAGTCACAAAAATAACTAAAAATGAATTTGAGATAGATGCTTCGAATCTTATTGAAAAGCCGCTCAACCGTGAAATGTGCGGAATGGTCAGAACATCAATACTTTTTGCCGGTCCGCTATTAGCAAGAACAGGTTCAGTTATACTTCCTCCTCCCGGCGGCGATGTGATCGGAAGAAGAAGGCTGGATACCCATTTTATCGGACTTGAACAGCTCGGTGCCGAATGCAGTTTTGACAATGAAGGATATGTTATCATTTCAAAGCAGCTTAGAGGCGCAGATGTTTTCCTTGATGAAGCAAGCGTTACTGCTACTGAAAATATTGTAATGGCGGCTGTTTTTGCGGAAGGAATATCAGTAATAAGGAATGCCGCTACCGAACCTCATGTGCAGGGTCTTTGCAATTTCCTTAACAAAATGGGTGCCAGAATTAAAGGGATAGGCACAAACATAATTCATATTGAAGGAGTGAGCTCTTTAGGCGGTTGCAGTCATCGAATAGGTGCCGATTATATAGAAGCCGGCAGTTTTATTGCACTTGCCGCAATGACAGGTGGTGAACTTCTTATAAAAGATGTCGGTGATTGTGATCTCAGATCTGTTCTTAACACATTTAAAAAAATAGGTATTTCGACTCAGATGAAAGGACCCGACCTTTTTGTTCCTCATCATGAAGAACTTTTGATAACTAAAGAAATAAATAATGCAATCCCTAAAATAGATGACGGACCATGGCCTTCATTTCCGTCAGATCTTATGTCTATAGCCATTGTTGCTTCGACAAAGTCAAAAGGAACAGTACTGTTTTTTGAGAAAATGTTCGAAAGCAGACTTTTTTTCGTTGACCGACTTATCGGCATGGGAGCTCAAATAATCCTGTGCGACCCTCACCGTGTTGTTGTTTCCGGTCCTTCAGAACTTCGCGGATCGAAGCTTGATTCTCCGGATATCAGAGCCGGAATGGCTCTTCTTATGGCAGCGATAAGCGCAAGAGGGAAAAGTAGGATATACAATATCAGGCAGATAGATAGAGGTTATGAAGCAATAGAGTATAAGTTAAGACAGATTGGTGTAACAATTGATAGAAATGAGGACTAAAAGTAGCGAAGTTAGTGCAAAATTTTGCATAGTTATATGACAATGATATATCTTTTTTGCAAAAAAAACTTGATTTCAGATGATTTTTTGATATTGTCGAGGTTGAACGCTGATGTTTTTTTAGTTTTTTCGGGAGATGATGATGCCGGTAAACAATCTAAAAAAAATGAGAGAGAAACTTCTTATGAGCAAGTCTGAACTTGCCAGAAAAGCCGGGGTTTCTGTTCTGACCATTGACAGGATCGAGAAAAATGGTGAGAGCAGGATGGAGACCAAAAGGAAGATTCTTCTTGCTTTGGGACTTTCGCTTGAAGAGAAAAATAAAGTCTTTGTTGACGACGAAGAATGAACCAGGAGGCGAACGATGTTTTTTAGCAACAAACAGCTTTTAGGTCTTGACCTCGGATCATATCTGATCAAAGCAGCGAGAATCCAGAAAAAGCGCGGCAAGTACTATCTCAAGAAGTTCGGATTCATTCCTATTCCTTTGAACACGGTCGTTGATGGAAGTATAATGAATACTTACGAAATGAACGATGCGATAAAGACACTTCTTGCAAGAGAGCGGCTTAAGGAAAAATACTGTTCTATCTGTATTGCAGGTCACGGTATAATCAATAGAACAATAAATGTTCCTAAAGTCGGTGCCGAAGAATTTTATAATGCACTTAAGGTCGAAGCTGAAACTCATATTCCTCATGATATAAAAGAGATTTATTTCGACGGACTTAAGACAGACATTGTTGAAGACGGTAGAGACAGGGTTATTCTTATTGCTGCCAGGAAGGATCTTGTCGGCGATTTCATTCAGGTTGTCTCAGATGCGGGTGTTAAACCGATGTCAGTTGAGATTGATTCCACTGCTCTGGCAAATATTTTTGAAGTTAACTATCCCGAAGAAAAAGACAATACAATCGCCATACTTAATATAGGAGCATCAAAAATAAATGTCGTTATAATTTCTAACGGGAATGTCCGTTTTTTCAGAGATGTTCTTACTGGTGGTAATTATATTACTGAAGAGATAACAAGAAGACTTAAAGTCAGTTTCCAGCAGGCTGAAAGTTTGAAGTCGGGATCTCATAACACTGGAGATTCTATCCTGCCCAATCAGGTCGAAGAAGTAGTTGCTGATGTTGCAAAAAATATGGTTGCTGATGTATCAAGAGTTTTTGACTATTACACAAATACAAATCCTGAAGACGGTGTTAAAAAAGTTTTTATAACAGGCGGAACAACAAGAAGTCATACATTTACACAGACTCTCAGCTCAAGTCTAGAAATTCCTGTGGAAAAACTTAATCCTTTTAAGGAGATAATTGTTTCTGGGCAGGTTCTGTCAAGAGAAGAAGTGGAAGATTTCAGTCATATTGCTTCTGTTAGTTTAGGACTGGCACTGCGGAGGATAGACGAAGCATGATAAAGATTAATTTACTACCCGTAAAAGATGACAAGCTTATAAATGAAGCGAAAGGGTATATTATTATTGCGCTCAGTTCGCTTGCAGTTGTCATCGTTCTCATTGTTCTAAACAGCTCTGTTCTTGCAGAAAGAGAAAATGAAAGCAGAATGAGAATAGAAGAAGCTGATAAGGAAATTGCCAATTTGAAATCCATTATGGGCGAGATTCAGAACTTAAAAGAAAAGAAAGCCAAGCTTCAGGAAAAGATGGATATGATAATCCGTCTTCAGGAACAGAATATCGGTCCCGTAAGAGTTCTTGATGAACTTTCACTTAAACTTCCTTCAAATAAAATATGGATAGAAGATCTTTCATTGAAAGGCGATATGATTGATATGAATGGTAAAACACTCGAAAATCAGGAAGTTGCAAATTTCATGAAACAACTTGAAAATTCACTCTTTTTTTCAGGAGTTAATTTGAAAAAAGTCACAAAAGACAAAATAGTTGACGGTGTTCCGATGCTTTCTTTCGGTTTGAACACGGTAGTTTACCTTGCCGGAAGACAGGAACAGCCGGCACCTGCCACCGCTGCACCAGCTGCGACCGGTGGTGAGAACAAACAACAACAGTAAGGGAGTTTTAATATGAAAGTCCTGTTGATTAATATCGGCAAGCTTAAATCAGCTTACAAGTATGGAGGATTAATGGCAGTCCTTCTTGTAATAGTGATTGCCTACTATATTACTGTTTATATGCCGCATATGGATACAATGGAGTCTCTTTTCACTGAATTTACTTCAAAAAAAGCCGAGTTTTCCAAGATGGTTGTTCTTGTGCGTGACAGGGGTCAGTTTATGGAGGAGGTTGAAGGTCTTGATAGAGATCTTAAGGTTGCCATCAGCATGCTGCCGGATAAAAAGGAGATTCCTTCTCTTCTGAAAAAGCTTTCAGATGAAGCTGAAAAATACGGTCTTGAAGTATATTATTTTGAACCGCTTGCTGAAAGGAAGCTGGAATTTTATGCAGAAGTTCCTGTTTCAATAAAGGTTAAGGGCAGTTTTCATGAGGTTCTCGGCTTTTTCGACAGCGTAAACAAGCTTGCAAGAATTGTAAATGTCAGCGATCTTTCAATCAAAGCTGATGCCCAGAAAAACAATGAAGAGCAGCAGAAAAGGGCAAAAGGCAGTGTTGTAAGTGCTTTCAGCGGTTTCCAGCCGAATAAAACAAGTCTGGATATATCCTTTAAAGCAACCACATACCGTTTTCTGACGGCATCTGAGTTGGGAGGTGCAAATGCTAAATAATAATTTTAAAGCGATTGCAGCTATTATTCTGATGGCATCTTTTATGTTGAGTTGTTCGAATGAATATCAGATAGAACCTTTTGATTATAAGGCGGAGTATGATAGAGTAAGCAAAACCAAGGCAAGTGATGCGAAGACAAGAAAAGATATTGAGCTTGCAGATCTTGCGCAAAGAAAGTCAAATTATCGCTATTCAGCTGTCGGAAAGAAAGATCCTTTCAGAAGCTATTTCGGAGATGTTGCAAGTCTTAATAAAGATAAGGAAATTGTAAGTGAATTACAGAAGTTTGATGTAACTGATCTCAGACTTACTGCTATTATATGGGGTGTTACAGAACCCAGAGTTGTTATTGTTGCTCCGGACGGAAAGAGTTATATTGTTAAAACCGGAAGTTTTATAGGTAAGAACTGGGGTAAAATAAGCAGAATCCTTCCTGACAAAATAGAGATAATAGAAACTTATAAAGATCCTCTCGGAAGAAAGATCCTTAATAAACTTTATCTCGAACTTCCAATAAAGACTGTTTTGCAGGAATCCGGCGCACCGGTTGATGACCAGACAGTTGATGATGGAAAAGTTGAAAAAGAAAAGGTTGATGATGCAGGGAAAGCCCCTGTTGAGAATAGTGACAAATTTGAATAACTAATATAGGACGGAGCTTGAAATGAAGAGTCTCAGGTTATCTTTCGTTCTTCTGCTGGTTTTTTCAGCGATAACGATTTCGGTTTTTGCCGGAAGTAAGAACGGTTCTTTGTCTCTTGAAATTGACGGTAATCGCAGCGTAGTTTCAGAATCTTTTGCCAAAACATTTTTTAAAATGGGTGAAAGTTCTCTCGAAATCATCGGTCTGGGTGACGCTCACAGTGATTTTGCAGATGTTAAAGCTCAAAAAGGCTCTGTTAAAGGAGATTCTGCAACATTATTGAATTTACCCCTCAACGGTCTGAGTTCGGTTGTTGAAATTGACGAAGCCGGTTCTGGAACTGTGAAACTTGGTGAACTTGAAAAGCTGGTAAGCCTCGGTGATCAGAAAACTCTGAAAGAAGGAACTGTCACTATGGAAAAGAATCCGGGTTCAATAAAGTTTTCTTTCACTAAACAGCCTGAAAGTATAAGGTTTTTTTCTCTTAAGGGTCCGGATAGACTGGTGTTCGATTTTATCGGAATCAAAGGTTCGATAAAAAGTGCTCCCGGTGTAAGGAGTGCAAACCATCCATCAGGTTTCAGAGTTGTAATTGAAAAAGACATTCCGCAGTATTTTACTATTGTAAGAAATTCAGGATATTTTTTCAGTGTTGAAGGAAGAAATGAATTTGCATCTTTTACTGCTGCCGGAGAAATAAAAACTGCCAAAACTGATGTGAAAAAAGTAGATGTAAAAGTAATGGAAAAGAAAGCTGAAGAAGCTGTTCCGCAGGCTGATAAAGCAGAGGTCACCGGACTTGCGTTTATTGGAGAAGATCCTGAAATACTTAAGATCAAATCAAGTAAACCGCTTAAGATAAATAAAAAAGTTGAAGGACAGAAGATTGATATAACCATTGAAAATGCATTTATTGCAAAAGATAAAGAACAGGTTGTTGATGCATCTTCACTTAATGGTCCTGTGACAGAGCTGGCTATTTACAATGAAAATGGCAATGTTAAAGTTCTTGCCAGAATGAAAACAGCTGATTTTATTATTTCTGTTGATGAATCTGCCGGAGGTAAAGAATTTGTTTTTCAGACAAAGAAGAATGAGCCAGTGCAGGCTGTTGCAGGTTACAGTGAAGCTCAGATCGTAAGAGTTCCTCAATCAGCAGTAGGTCAGGATGGAGAAGAAGCCGCAAAAGCCGGTGCTTTGAGAATGGACGATGAGGTTGTTCAGTATACCGGTAAAAAAATAAACCTGGACTTCAAGGAAGTTGATATCCTCGATATTTTAAGACTTATGGCAGATATCAGCAAACTCAACATAATTGCAGGTGACGATGTTAAGGGTACTGTAACTGTAAGACTGGTTGACATTCCATGGGATGAAGCTCTTGATGTTATTTTGAAAAGCAAATCACTTGGAAAAGAGAGATTCGGCAATATCATCAGAGTTGCAACTATCAGAACAATGCAGAGAGAAAAAGAGGAAGAGCTTGCTAAAAAGAATGCAC
Organism: bacterium; assembly: GCA_035354435.1. Classification (GTDB taxonomy): domain Bacteria; phylum UBP6; class UBA1177; order UBA1177; family UBA1177; genus JAKLDO01. Next base: position 218 of record DAOQAY010000136.1, on the reverse strand, counting down.
AGAAAAAACTTGAGCCTGTAAAAGTAAGGCTTATTCCTGTGAACTATGCAATGGCAAATAAACTTGTAACACAGCTTAAGGAACTTCTTACAGATAGAGGAACAGTAAGCGTCGATGAAAGAACCAATGTTCTTATAATTAAAGATGTTGAGGAAGTACTGGACAAGGCAGAACAGCTTGTTGAATACCTCGATACCCAGACTCCGCAGGTGCTTATT
>DAOQAY010000135.1:0-7638 GCA_035354435.1 bacterium | reverse complement strand
TCCGGTATTGCCGGTGTTCCCCGAATCTTTTTTATCATCTCCGCATGAAACGGCAGACAATAACATGGAGATCACGATTAAAAGCATAAAAATCTTTTTCATGAGTTCCTCTAAAGAATTATAAATGAATTAAGTATCATATCAGAATATATTTATTGAACTTCTATCGTGCCTGAAGCGATCTCAAGACAAGATCCGCCATCAACAGGAATGGAAGTATAATCGCTCGATACCGTAACTTCGATAAGTCTGAGATCAGTTACAGTCGCCTTCGTTTTTCCTGTCGTTGCATCAAATGATTCGAAATAGAGAGTTCCTTTCTGTTGAAAGTATCTTTTAGTCCCCAAGCCGGTAAGATTTCCTTCAGTATCATACTCGGGGTCTTCAAAAACCTGAATACACTGGTTGCAGGTTTTAAAGTTAGTTCCGGCAAGATTGAATGAATCATTGGCTTTAACTTCTGCATAAAGTTGAAGTGAAAAAAGATCTTCAGCGGTTTCACCGGTGCCAGGTGCATACGAAGATTCATAGGAATAGATACCATAATCTGAATCTATTGTTACTTCAAATGTGTCTGTTGTTATTGCTGTACACGCATAGTCAACACAAGCTGTTCCTTCAGCATTGCAGCCCTGATTGATATTGCTGCATCCTTCACCACATATTCCGCCGCATCCGTCATTGCCGCAGATTTTTCCTTCACAATCAGGAACACAGATAGTGTCCCATGTGCCAGTCTCGATTTCATAACATCCGCCGCCTGCAACAGGAGCGCCTTCAGAATCAATTTCAATAAGTTTTGCCGTTAAGGTTCCTTTTGATTCAAAAGTTCCTTCTTTAACTTCTGTAATTGTAAGAGTTCCGCTCTGCTGGAAATATGATTTGGCAACAGCCTCACCGTCATAATCTTCATAGATAAAAACACATTCGGTACATGTTGAAGCATCAGCATTATCCGCAGTTGCAAGATCATAAGTTCCGGTTGCAAGACTTTCACTGTAGAATTGTATGGATACAAAGTCTTCGAGTGTTTCATCACCGATCTGTGCTAAAGGAGATCCTTCATAATAGTAGGAAGAAGATCCTTCATAAAGTGTCATTGTGTCAAATGAAATGCCGGTACATTCAACTGCTGTGTCGCCTGTATTTCCTGCATCTGTGTCATCACCGGTATTGCCGGTATCATCATCATTTACAACATCTACATCTGTGTCTGTGTTGCCGGTATCACCAGTGTTGCCGGTATCGCCCGTATTCCCTGTATTCCCTGTATCGCCTGTGTTTCCTGAATCACCAGAGTCATCGCCGCATGAAGAAACAAAAAATAAAAGAGAAATTACTGCTAAAACTGTAAAAATACTTCTCATGAAATCCTCCAAAATTATTAATAAACAGTGCATTATATCAGATATATTAAAAATTAGAATTTAAAATGTCAGGATGAATATGTTTTAAATCAATCTCTTTTTCTCAAAGTATGACGGATTGTGGCGGAAAGAACACTTTTCCTGAGCCTCAAAGAAACAGGAGTTACTTCAACAAGTTCATCATCATTGATAAAATGTATTGCTCTTTCAAGGGTCATCGGTTTAACTGTCGTCAGCGTGACAGCATCATCTTTTCCGGCGGCACGCATATTTGTCAGTTTTTTTGTTTTGCACGGATTGACATCTATATCAAGATCTTTCGAATGTTCTCCGATTACCATTCCTTCATAAACGACATTTCCCGGAACTATAAAAAGTTCGCCTCTGGGTTCAAGATTGAAAAGTGCGTATGCGACAGCTTCTCCCTGTCTGTCGGCTACAATAGAGCCTGTAAAACGGACAGGAAAATTGCCTCTGTGCGGTTCATATCCGTCAAAAATTGAATTAAGAGTGCCGGTACCTTTTGTGTCAGTGAGAAACTGATCCCTGTATCCGATCAGTCCTCTCGAAGGAACTGAAAATTCCATATAAGCCCGTTCTGATTTGTTATTTACAAGATTCAGCATCCTTCCTTTTCTGATCGAAAGTTTTTCGGTAACAATTCCGGTAAACATTTCGTGGCATTCAATATATACATGTTCGATAGGTTCATTGATGACACCATCAATCTCTTTTAAAATTACAGTGGGTCTGCCGACACAAAGTTCAAAACCTTCGCGACGCATCTGTTCGACAAGGATCGCCATCTGAAGTTCTCCTCGACCTTTGACAATTACTCTGTCATTTTCGGGAGGTTCTTCAGTTCTGATCGAAACATTGAGAAGAGTTTCTTTTGTAAGTCTTTCCTTTATTTTTCTAAGCTGAACGAATTTTCCTTCTCTTCCTGCAAGAGGTCCGTTGTTGATCATAAAGATCATGCTCACTGTGGGTTCGTCAACTTTTATTCTTTTCAGAGCAATAGGTGCCTCGATTGTAGCGACAGTATCACCGATATGGACATCTTCAATACCCGAAAGAATTATTATATCACCGGACTGTACTTCTTTTGCTTCAACGAGCTTTACTCCGCTATAGACTTGAAGTTTTGAAACTTTCAACCGCTGAGTTCTTTCTCCTTCCTTTATGCAGACAAGGGTCTGATTAAATGATGCAGTACCGTTAACAACTTTTCCTATTGCCATTCTTCCCATATAATCATTATAGCTGAGATCGGTAACCAGCATCTGGAAAGGTTTTTCGGGATCATATTGCGGACCTTCCATTTTTGAAACAATCATATCCATCAGAATATGAAGGTTTTCTCCGTGACCATCAAGCTTTTCCTGAGCTATTCCATCTCTGCCTATAGCGTAAAGGATCGGAAAGTCCAGCTGATCTTCGTTAGCTCCGAGATCAATAAAAAGGTTGTAAATTTCATCAAGAACTTCGACAGGTCTGGCATCTTTTCTGTCAATTTTGTTTATAATAACCATTATCTGAAGTTTTGCTTCGAGAGCTTTTCTCAGAACAAATCTTGTCTGTGGCAGGGGTCCTTCTGAAGCATCAACAAGAAGAATTGCGCCATCCGCCATAAAAAGCGCTCTTTCCACTTCTCCGCCGAAATCTGCGTGTCCGGGAGTATCGATGATATTTATTTTCACTCCTTTCCAGTTTACAGAACAGTTCTTTGCGGCGATAGTTATTCCTCTTTCCCGTTCGAGATCCATATTGTCCATGATCCTTTCATTGACAATTTCACCTTCCCTGAATACTCCGCTTTGTCTGAACATCGCATCAACGAGGGTTGTTTTCCCGTGATCGACATGGGCGATTATTGCGACATTTCTGATACTGTTGTTCCTTAAAAGATTTCCCATTACATTTTGCCTCAAATAAAAAAACCGCCACAACTATATTTACGAAAGATTTTATTGCAAAAATTTATTAAAAATAGAAAAGAGTCCGCCTGTCCTCTATAACATTATTCAACAAGTTAAGCTTTTTGTTCCTTGATAGTTCGCAATCAATTTCAGAAATAAAAATCCCGGTGGAATCAGCCGGAGCCTTTAAAAGATAATCTCCTTTTGGTGAAACAAGGACACTCGAACCTGTAAATGTCAGCTTTTCGCCGTCCCGTTCTTCGGTTCCGATACGGTTGACTGTCGCTATGTATACCCTGTTCTCGATTGCTCTGGCAAAATCAACAGTCTGGCAGTGCGGCATTACAAGATTTGAACAATGTGCAATCAGGTCGGCACCTTTCAATGCAAGAGTCCTGAAACTTTCAGAAAAGAACCAGTCAAAACAAATTGCCAGTCCGATTTTAACGCCTCTCCATTCATAAACACTGAAACCGGTATTGCCATGAGAAAAGAAGAGAGTTTCTTTATAAAAAAGGTGCGTTTTTCTATAAATATGTCTTTCGCCCTCAGGAGTTATAAAAACAGATGAGTTATATATCTGTCTGTCTGAAGAAAGCTCAGGGAATCCAAGTATTACAGCACTGTCATTAGCTCTTGACCAGTCAGTAAAACGGGATATTGAAGGGGAATTGATACTATCGGCTATAGACCTGAGTTCTGCGGCATCCTTAACCTGATAACCGGTATAAGCCATCTCGGGAAGGATGTAGAGATCGGCTTTTTGAGAATCCATAAGTTTTATAAGTTCATTGATATTTTTTTCTTTGTGTCCAAATACCGGATTGTTCTGAACAAGCGCAACTTCCATTCGGTTATCTCCTCCTTTAACAGGTCCGTGGAATGATATTAATTGTGTGGATTATTGCAATTTTGTATTTGTTGACAAAAAGGAAGATTTGTATAACATTCAAAGCATTATGAATCGAATTTTACGGTAAAAGCTTTGTCCACTCCGATAAATCTTAATCAGATGCTTGCCAGCAGTTTTTCAATGGCTGATGGTGGAAGACTTCCAGAAAAATTTACAGTTGACGGGCAAAATATCTCTCCGCACATTGGCTGGCAGAGGATTCCCAGAAACACGAAATCAATAGCAATAGTAATGAACGATCCCGACTCAATTGCCGGGAGCAAGATCCACTGGGGTATTTTTAATATTCCTTCCTTCATGATAGAACTTGAGGAAAAACGGCCAACTGAAAGGATTATAGGAAATACTATCAGGCAGGTTGTTAATGATTTCGGTAAAATAGGATATTACGGTCCATTGAGTTCCGCAGGAAGACACAGGTATGTTTTTACGGTCTGTGCTCTTGACATAATGCTTGATCTTCCCTTCAATCCGACCGGTGCCAATCTTATTACAGCGATGCACGGACATCTTCTTGAAAAAGCGCTTCTTCGGACATTTTACGGAAGTGATAGTAATGATGTGAAATCAAAGCTTCAGATTATTGATGATTAAAATCTTGCAGCAATGGAAAGATCAATTCCGGCAGTTTTAATGAACTGTGAGCCATTTGTAAGCCATCTGAATGAAATTGCAGGCTCAACAGGTCCGATCAGGGCGCAAAGTCCGGAATCAAGTCTGAAAGAATAATTTTTATATTCTCCCTGTTCTCCTATTTTTGTTATGAATTTTACAAATCCGCGAAAATTCTTAAAAAAAGAATCAGATTTATAAAAATAAAGATCGCTTCTGATAAAAGGCCAGAGCGGGATAAATATTTTTCCTGACGGAACACCGTTTGTATCGTAATAAGTAAAGTAATCAAAAAGAACTGTCATGCCGGTTGAGATGTTCCATGTCTTGTCAAAGATCCAGAACCTTCCAAGCAGTGACATGTTCCTGTTCACAAAAAAAGCTTTCCCGTCATCATTAATGCTGTATTCAAGGTATCCGTCAAGAAAGAGGTCAAAAACAGGGAGAACAGACGCTCTCATTCTTGAATAAAGAGCAATATGATTATTTTCATCTATCATCTGTGTTTCGAGCCGTTTGTAGTATGCCTGATAAACAATATGAAATCTATTGCCGGCAGAGATATCTCCCTCAAATCCTGCTCTGAGATCAGACATGTTGTAGGTGGTATTCTGATTCAGGTCGTTTCCGAACCTGACTTCTGCAAATGGTCCGAAAACTGTGCCGTAGCTAAGGTGTCCGAAAGCAAATATATCGGAATCCTGAAAAGTTCCGGAATATATAAGTTCTTTGCCGGAAGAGGAATAATTTTTAAAATCTGAAAATTCCTGAAATTTGTAGCCGAAATCGGCAAGGAAGTTGAGTTTTTTATCCAGCATTGAGCCAGTGAAGAAAACTTCCTGAGTAATGTAATTCTTTCTTTCAAAAGAGGCGCTCGAATTTCCCTGTTGAATTCTTATTGAAAAAGAACTGTCATCTGAAAAAAAGCTGAGATTGGTAATAGAACCTACTTTAAATCTGTTTTTGTAATTATATCCGGTAATAAATCTGGTCGATCCGTTCAGGTAATTTGTAAATACTCTGTCATCGTATTCCTGTGGATTGTAAGGTAGAGGCATTCCGTAAATGAAATCAAAGTCAGATGAGAGAAACCAGCCACTATCAAAAAGATAGTTTGATGCGGCTTTGAAATAAATGTAGTTCGGTGAATACCTGTTGTCATTATTGTAAAAAGATAAAAAAGATCCTCCGGTGATGCTGGTTTCTGCTGATAAATTGAATGATGAGCCTGTTATCAGAAGGAAAAACAGCAGTATTATCTTTTTCATTCTTTACCTGTTAATGCCTGCTGAGGACATTCTTTTACACAGTTTCCGCAAGAAGTGCATTTGTTGGGATCTATTACCGGTGTGCTGTCAGGTCCGTAAAAATGAATAGCATCGAAACGGCAGACTTTTTCACAGATGCGGCAGGTATATCCGAGACATTTAGCATCATCTACTACAACCGTAAAATCTTCAGACGGTTCACAACCCGATAGAAATGCAAATATTACAATAAAAAGAAATCGCTTCATTTTTAAAGTCCTGAGCTGTATGGTGCGGAAGTTTTGCATGAATGTGCACATAAACCGCATGAAATACATTTCTCTGAGTCGATTACAGCTTTTCCGCGGATCATGCTGATCGCTTTAGTCGGGCATGTGCCGACACATTCAGTGCATCCGGTGCAATTTTTCAAATCGACCTTGAAAGATATTTTCTTTTTTTGGTCCGGCTTAACTTCTTTTTTTTCAGGTTCCTGAGTTTTTGCGGGTCCGATTATAGCTTTCACAGGACATTTTGAAGCACATAGACCGCAGTTTATACATTTTGACGGGTCGATAACAGCTTTATTGCCTACCATTTGAATAGCTTTTACCGGACAGTTCTGAACACAAAGTGTGCATCCGATACATTTTTCAGGAAGAACCTGATGTTTAGATGAATCTGCGGCAAAAAGTGTCAGAACAGAAACAGTCAGCATTGCAAAGATTATTTTTTTCAGCATGGACATTTCCTCTCTGAAATATGAAAATTCAGACAAACTTCACCGATTTTAAAAATAAGCACTAAAAAGTCAATAGAAATCAGAGTTTTTTCAGTAGTTTATCAACTCCAATTTTCTGAGCATTATATATATTTATCTGCCAGTCAATATTTTTATCAAAAATCATTTCCCACACTATTTCACCAGTTCCGGTGATCTCAAACAATCTGGTTTGGTGGTCAAGATCTGGACTTCCTGCGGTGACAAATATATTTCCGTTTTGAAGTTTGTCGGCATCTCCCCCGAATTCAGCAAACCACTCATCACCGGTTGCGGAACCGTCATATTCAAAAATAATCTCCGCAGTCATTTCTGTCTGGTCGAGCTTATATTCAATTATTCTGTTATGATTTCTTTCTACTGATCCGTTGTCATAAAATATAATGGTTTCGGCGTTGACAGATGAAGGTTCAGGATCGTGCGCAAATTCAAACCATGGATCCTGGTTGTCAGAAATCATAGTAAAATCGCCATCTTTGCCGAATTTCCAGACAATTTCTCCAGTATTCATATCAATCTTATAATAAGTTGAAAGGTTTCTTGAATTTACATACACCACTCCTTTGTCTTTGAACATGTTTACTGAATTCATGTGAGTCCAGTCGAACCAGTCAGAGCCGGAATATTGCGGAGGGATCAGGTTATCCAGACTGCTCCAATCCCATAAGATATTATAATCTTTATCAATGTTTACGATCTTGTCACCGACTGTTTTTCCTGAAAGTTCATGTTTGAGAAAGACAATTGATCCGTCAGGCTGTTTTTCATAGATATGGTACCAGCTCGAAAGATCGTAGTA
>DAOQAY010000134.1:0-7714 GCA_035354435.1 bacterium | reverse complement strand
TTTTTAAATGAAGTGAAGGTCAGAATAAGAGCGGCTCAGAACAAAGCTGCTTTTTCAATAAATTCTGAAATGATAATGATGTATTATGACTTAGGAAAAATGATAGATATTAAGCAGAAGCAAGAAGGATGGGGCGCATCTGTCATTCCCAGATTATCAAAAGACATTCAAAATGAACTGCCTGAAATAAAGGGATTCTCGGAAAGAAATATCGGTTATATGATTAGATTTGCAAGGGAATATGGAGATTCTGAAATTTTGCAACTGCCGGTTGCAAAATTAGAAAACAAATCAGCTCAGATAAGAAAATTAATTGTCAGTCTAACTTGGAGTCACAACATTATTTTGATTGAAAAAGTAAAAGATTTGAAAATTCGTAGCTGGTACATGGAAAAAACCATAATGAACGGGTGGAGTAAAGAAACACTTGCTTTGATGATAAAAAGTAAACTTTATGAAAGGGATGGAAAATCGGTTAATAATTTTGATGAATCGCTTCCAATTGAACATTCTGAATCTTTGAAAAATATTTTAAAGGATCCTTATGTGTTTGATTTTATGACACTTTCTGGTACATATAAAGAAAGAGAGCTTGAAACAGGACTGATAAGACATCTTGAAAAGTTTCTTATTGAACTTGGACAGGGATTTGCATTTGTCGGTAGGCAGTTTCATTTTGAGGTTGACGAAAAGGATTTTTATATCGACCTTCTTTTTTATCATCTAAAACTCAGATCTTTTATTGTGATTGAACTGAAAAAAGGTGAGTTTAAGCCTGAATATGCAGGGAAGATTAATTTTTACTGCAATATTGTAGATGATAAATTGAAACAGGAAACAGACAATCCAACGATTGGTCTGATCCTTTGTCAAAATAAGAATAAAATCATGGCGGAATATTCGGTTAGAGGAATCAACAATCCAATTGGTGTTTCAGAATATGAGTTGATGCAGGCTCTCCCTGCTGATTTGAAATCATCTCTGCCGACAATTGAAGAAATTGAGAAAGAGTTGCAAAAAGAAATTCCAGACCAAAAACGATAAAAAACTGACTGGATTCTTTTTATTTAAAATCTGTTATAAAAATTGATTTTTAAAACTACAAAGTATATTGTCAATGCGAAGCAACGATAATGCTTATCCTAAAAAGGACTTTTGCGAATATATGACTATTCTGGTGGGAAAATGGTAAGAAAAAGAACTTTGATTACTGAGATGGATGAAGGTGATATAATAATTCCTGATTCGAATTGTTATTTTCTGGTGAAAAAATCGAATGTGAAGGTTGGAAAGAACGGTCAGAGATACATGGATGTCGAGCTTTTTGACGGTGTCGGTTCGGTAAACGGGAAGGTGTGGGATCTCGACCATGATGTCGAGGAAGCTCTGCAAAGCGGGAATGTGATCAAGATATTGAACGGGAAAGTGACAAAATATCAGAGTGTGACACAGGTTGTCATCAATGATGCGGGAATAGTTCCTCCCGACAAGATAGATTCAGAGTGCAAGGGTATTCTGCCGGAGTCAAAGTTCAGTGTTGAAGAACTTGATGAAAGATGGAAAGATATCTCATCCTTCCTGAATGAAACACATAAAAAACTGCTCGATGGTTTCGAAAAAAGCGGAAAAATCTGGGATCTTTACACAACAATCCCTGCCGGAAGAAGTATGCACCATGCCTGTAGAAGGGGTTTGTGGGAGCATTCACTCAATGTAGCTGAGATCGCCGCTTACATTGCAGAGCAGTATGAGGAAAGATACAATGTTGACAAGTCGCTGGTAATACTTGCTTCTTTGATACACGATATCGGCAAAGTATTCGAATTCCAGCTGAATCCTGTAACAGCAATGGTAGAAAGATACTCAGATAGAGGCAAACTTCTCGGACACATTTATATGGGAACCACATGGATCGAAAAACTGGTTTCGACCGTTCTTCCCGATGATGTTGACCTTAAAGTGGAGCTTCTACACATTATGCTGAGCCATCACGGCGAATATGAATTCGGTTCGCCTAAAAAACCGAAAACGATGGAAGCACTTATAGTTTCGATGTGTGACAATCTCGATGCCAACCTTGATGCGATAAAGATAGGGCTTGATTCTGAAATGGAAGGTAACTGGACTAAATCGATTTATATGCTTCAGAGGGCTTTTTATAAAAAAGGAACAGGTAACGATATTGACTTAGAGTCCAAAAATGTTGGAAATGACTAAACAAAACGGAGGATTTCATGGAAAAGATTCGTGTTGCTATTAATGGTTTCGGAAGAATTGGAAGAGCAGTTTACAGAATTGCTGACAAAAGCGAAAAGATCGAGATCGTTGCAATCAATGATCTTACCGATCCTAAAACCCTTGCCCATTTGTTGAAGTACGATTCTGTTCACGGAGTCTGGGGTCACGATGTAAAAGCCGGTGAATCTTCAATTCTTGTTGACGGAAAGGAAATAAAGATCATTGCTGAAAAAGATCCGGCAAAACTTCCATGGAAAGATATGAAGATTGATGTCGTTCTTGAATGTACAGGTCTTTTCACTGCAAGAGAAAAAGCAAATCTTCATATTGAGGCAGGCGCAAAGAAAGTTCTCATTTCAGCTCCGGCAAAAGGCGAAGATATTACTGTTGTTCTCGGCGTCAACGATTCACTTTATGACAAGAATAAACACAACATAATCTCGAATGCAAGCTGTACGACCAACTGTCTTGCTCCAATAACCCACATCATGCACAAACATTTCGGCATAAAACACGGATTTATGACGACAATTCACTCATATACAAACGATCAGAGAATTCTTGACCTTCCGCATAAGGATCTCAGAAGAGCAAGAGCCGGTGCACTTAACATGATTCCGACCACAACAGGAGCTGCGAAAGCGATCGGTCTGGTTATTCCTTCACTTAAAGGAAAGCTCGATGGTATTTCGGTAAGAGTTCCGACACCCAATGTAAGTCTTGTCGATGCTGTTTTTGTTCTTGAAAAGGAAGCAACAGTTGCAGAGATCAACGCACTTATGAAAAAATATGCAGAAGGCGAAATGAAAGGAATTCTGAGATATTGTGACGAACCTCTCGTATCTTCAGATTTCAACGGTGATTCCCATTCATCCATACTTGATGCACAGAGCACGGCAGTTATGCAGGGCAATATGGTCAAACTGCTCAGCTGGTATGACAATGAATGGGGTTACAGCAGTAGAATGGTTGATGTTCTGGGCAGACTTTTTTAATGACAGCAGGTATATAAATGAGCTATCTCGACACCTTGAATGTGAAATGTATTAATGAGCTTGCAATTAGAGAAAAACGGGTTTTTATCAGAACTGACTTCAATATTCCTATTGATGAAAAAGGTGTTGTCACCGACATTAACCGCATTGAGCTTACACTTCCGACTATCAAACATGCTCTTGAACACAATGCGAGAGTGATAATAGCATCACATTCAGGCCGCCCTGAAGGTGGCAACAGGGATGCTGCCTGTTCACTTGAACCAGTTGCTGCGGTTCTCGCAGAGCTTCTTGAAAAGGAAATTTTCTTTTTTGAGGATTGTGTCGGTATGGGCGCTCAGCAGATGGTCAGAGATCTGAAGCCCGGGCATATTCTTGTGCTCGAAAATCTCAGGTTCAGCGAAGATGAGAGAAAAAATTCATCGTCATTTGCAAGAGAACTTGCAAAGATGTGTGATGTCTACATTAATGACGCTTTTGGTGTTTCGCACAGAAAAGAGGCATCTGTCTATGCTCTTCCTCAGCTTATTGATACAAAAGGGATGGGTTTTCTGATGAAGCATGAGATCGAAGAGCTTTCAAAGCTTATCGGTCTGAAAAGAGGTGACCGTTTTTATTCGATAATAGGCGGCTCAAAAATTGCCGACAAGATCTCGATAATCAGACCTATGCTTGAAGTTGCCGACAGAATAATGATAGGTGGAGAGATGGCGTATACTTTCCTTGCGGCAAAAGGGATCAGGCTTGGTAATTCGAGGGTCGAAGAAGACCGTATTTCGGTTGCCAGAGAAATAATAAAAGGTGCGGAAGCAAGAGGTGTCGAATTGATACTTCCTGTCGATCATATTGCTGCAGCCGATATAAATTCAACAGAAACGGTAATATGTTCCAACAGCGATTTCCCGGAAGGGATGACAGCTTTTGACATCGGACCTGAAACTTTGAAGCTTTATATTGCAAAACTTGAAGGCTGCCGTGAGCTTTTCTGGAACGGTCCGGTGGGCGTTTTTGAACATGATCAGTTTGCAAAAGGCAGTATCGATCTTGCCAGAGCCGTTGTGGAAACGAAGGCACATACAGTTGCCGGAGGCGGAGAAAGTGCGGCATTGATGAAAAAAGCAGGCGTCAAGGAGAAGTTCAGTCACATTTCAACAGGTGGCGGAGCCAGTCTTGAATTTTTAAGAAACAATACATTACCTGGAATAGATGTTCTAAGATAACGGGGAGAACCGGACAGATGAACAGTAAAAAGACTAAATACATTTTTTTTACAGGCGGCGTTGTATCGTCGCTTGGCAAAGGTATCGCTTCAACAACAGTAGGTGCGCTTCTTGAAAGCAGAGGAATAAAGGTGAATCTGCTTAAATTCGATCCTTACATCAATCTGGATCCCGGAACTATGAGTCCGTTTCAGCATGGTGAAGTGTTTGTGACAGAAGACGGCGCCGAGACAGATCTTGATCTCGGACATTATGAAAGGTTCTGTGATGTCACTCTGAAAAGGGACAACAATTTCACAACCGGTCAGATATACGATGCCGTTCTTAACAAGGAAAGAAGAGGCGAATATCTTGGAAAGACCGTTCAGGTAATTCCGCATATCACAAACGAGATCAAGAGCAAGATAACAAATCTTGGTAAAACTGCTGATATAGTTCAGGTCGAGATAGGCGGAACTGTCGGCGACATTGAGAGTCTGCCGTTCCTTGAGGCGATAAGGCAGTTTGCGTATGATGTCGGCAGGGAAAATGTTCTTTATATTCATCTGACACTTGTGCCGTTTATCAAAGCCGCCGGTGAATTCAAGACAAAGCCTACACAGCACAGTGTCAAAGAGCTCCGGGCAATAGGTATTCAGCCTGATATACTTCTGTGCCGCTGTGAGAAAGAGCTTACCGAAGACATGAGAGAAAAGATCAGCCTTTTCTGCAATGTGAAAAAAGAAGCAGTTTTTTCTGCGATAGATGTCGACAGTATTTATGAACTTCCGCTTCTTTACAGCAAACAGGGAGTGGATGATATTATTGCGAAATATCTCAATATCTGGTCAAGAAGTGCAGGACTTTCAAAATGGGAGACGATCAATAAAAATATCAAGAATCCGGAAGGGACAGTATCTATTGCGATAGTCGGCAAGTATGTCGATCTAAAAGAATCATACAAAAGTCTCAATGAAGCGCTGGTTCATGCCGGTATTGCAAACAGGCACAAAATGAATCTTGTCTATATTGACAGTGAGAAACTTGAAAAGGGCGAAATTTCGATAGACTGCCTAAAAGATGTTGACGGTGTTCTGGTTCCGGGCGGATTCGGCATTAGAGGTATTGAAGGAAAGATAAAAGCTGTTGAATTTGCAAGAACGAACAATGTTCCTTTCTTTGGAATATGTCTGGGTATGCAGATCGCAACGATCGAATTTGCAAGGCATGTCTGCAAGATGGACGGTGCCCATTCGATGGAATTCAATGAAAAGACGGCTTATCCTGTTATTGACCTGATGGAAGAGCAGAAAAGCATTAAAAATCTTGGCGGAACCATGAGACTCGGGGCTTATACCTGTCTTGTTGAGAAAGGAAGCCGTGCATCTGATGCATATAAAAACGGTGAGATAAGTGAAAGGCATCGTCACAGATATGAGTTTAATTCAAAATATGAAGAAGAGCTGAAAAAGTGCGGGCTTATGATAACAGGCAGAGATAAAGTCACAGGGCTTGTGGAAATGGTGGAGCTTCCGGATCACAAATGGTTCCTCGGATGCCAGTTCCATCCGGAATTCAAGTCTAAGCCGTTCGCTCCGCATCCTCTTTTCATGGCATTTGTCAAAGCGTCGATAGATAACAGGAAAAAGGTAAAATAGTGGCAAGTCTTTCAATGGAAAAAGATCCATCGAAAAAAGATCCTGATGCAATTCAGAGAGGTTCAGGGGCGAATCGGCAGGAACCTATTGAGTCAAAAGAATGGAAGCCGACAGTCAGGATGAAGAAACGGGATGAATCTCCCAGACAGAAACTGAGGATCAAGGATCTTTCTCCCGATAAGCAGTATGTGAAAGATGTTATTGATAATGAATTGAAATATTTTCTTCTTCTTTCGATCCCGGTCGTACTGACTGCAATCATTGCACTTATGGCAAGAGGTGACATCTACAACAGATTTGTGGCTTTTATAGTGAAATTATTCAGTAATTCGTAGAGAACCTTCCCGTAAGAAGCGGAGGTTTCCATGCGTAACATATTGATTATATTGTTTTTAACGGTTTTCTGTTCCTACACTTCGTGTAATTCAAACCACTATAAAACCGATTCCGATTCGACAATTGACGAAGAAGATATTGATATTTCTGATGACTTGTCCGACGATTTATCCGACGAAGTGTCAGACACGGAGTCGGAAGACACTGAACCGGATGAAACACCGGACATTGTCTATCCTGAACCTACCTGTATTGAGATCTATGAAGGAGATCCTGAATCAAAGTTATGTTTCGGTCCGGTGAAAACAGATGTAAAATGCAACGGTTCCCCTGAAGATAATGAATTTGTAACGGTTCTTGAAGATGACAATCCTACAGGAAAAGTAGACAGCCCGATGGATATTAATGATGATTTTGTGTTTTTTCCTGTTGCTCCTGAAGATCCAGAGATTCGGGCCAACATTTACGGGTGTAATAGAAAAGAAGGACTTCTTTATGAAATTGTAACTTCCAAATATAACAATCAATATTTTTCAGTAGATGGCAACTTGATGGTTTTTATTGTTATTGATTCTGATGCCAAACTGTTCCTTGGCAATTTGAAAACAAATGACCTTAAGGAAATTAATGACTGGGGAAGTTACGGAAAACCTCAATTGAAATATCCGTTTGTTGTTTTTCCTGTTGATTATGAGAATCCGTTTATTCTCAATCTTGAAACAAATGAATCCAAAAAACTATCCAGATTGACAGGACCATTCCCCAGGAATGACGGGAAAAATCTTGTGCTCACGGGATATTATAAACAGCCCGGAGAAAGTGATGATGAGACACCGTTCGGGATAGCGACATGGATAGTTGACATGAAGACCTTCGAGACAAGACCGCTGAATGTAACAGCAACAATCGGTGAAGGAGTGGTGAATATTGACGGTGATTATGCCATGATAGGTTCAGGAAGAGATCTGGTTTATTATGGAAATTTTCTTAACAGCTGGAGCGGAATGGATATCTACTCATTAAATCTGAAGACAAAAAGAGAAGAAAAGTGGACTCCTGAGATAAAGGGGATATTTGAAGGGAATATTACAAAGCCTAGTTTCGAGTATCCGTATTTCCATTTTATAGCCAACGAGACAGAGAAAACATGGACTGGAAAGAGTCTTGTTTTGAACATAGAAACAGGTGAAACTACCGAGCTGTGGCCGAGTATCGGGGACGAGTGGATGTACATCAAAGACAGGCATGTCATACTCGGAGGGTATTATCGTAATGGAATAGCTAAACT
>DAOQAY010000133.1:5413-7770 GCA_035354435.1 bacterium | reverse complement strand
CTGTTTGCAACCGCTCCGCCGTTATAGGCGGAATTCCCGTAAAAAATCGAACTTATGATTAAAGGAACACCTGAATTGGTCAGTATTGCTCCACCGTCGCCGAAATCAGTTATGCTGTTATTTTTAAAAAGGGAATAAATGATTATCGGACTGCTGTCATCATGATTTTCTATCGCCCCGCCATTAACTTTCGCCTCATTTCCGTCAAAAATAGAGTTTCTTATGACAGGACTGCTCTGGGCATTTGTAATTGCGCCTCCGTTCTTTTCAGCTGAATTATTAATGAAAGTACAGTGATCAACCGTAATGTTGGAATTGACATTATTGGCAATAGCACCTGCATCCTGTGAAGTGTTGTGTTCAAAAGTGCATTCTAAAAAAGTGCCTCTGCTCTTGTCCGCATTTATAACAGCACCGCCATATCCTTCGAAAGAACTGTTATTTTTAAAAAGTGTTCTTGTGACTCTAGGGCTTGATGTTGAATTTGCAATACCGCCGCCTCTTGCCGCTGAATTATTAAGGAATTCGCAATCTGAGATCAGAGGACTGCTGTTAAGATCAGCAATTCCGCCGCCATTTATCAGTGCATTGTTTCCTTCGAAAATACAATTCTTTATGGTGGGACTTGCAAAATTTCTGTTATTCATACCTCCGCCGTGCCACATATGAACATCTGTGACCGACTGATATGTGCTGTTTGCGTTCCCGCCGGTAATTGTAAATCCGTCAAGAACAGCAGTATCCCCGATATTCACATTCAGCATTACATGATATGCATCACCATTGCTGAGTCCGCCACTACCGTCAAGGTCGCCGCTCAATATCGTTTTGTTAGTATCCCAGTTCCTTTGATTTATACTGGTTTCTGTCCCGGAGAAACCGCCGAGGACAGTAAGATTGCTTTTAAGCGAGAAATGATTGTACCTTTTGTAATCAGGATCTTCAGGTTGAGGAATAGGGGTCATCGACTGAACTATCCGGGACGGTTTGTAAGTACCGGCAGCTACCCAGACTTCACCATATGCCTCTGCTACATCTATCGCATCCTGCAGATCGGTATATGCATCCTCCCATGAAATTCCATCGTTCTTTCCTGTCGCATCAGCTTTCACATATAGCCGTCCGGGCACAGTTTCACATGCACCGTCCACCCAGTGATACCCGCTGTAACATTCGCATTTGTATGTATTCACCTGATTAATGCACTTTCCTGTGCTGTTCAGCTCGTCTTTGCACGGATTCCCGATGCACAGATCGACAAATACACGGTCATCATCCTCATCTGCTGACTGATCATCATTTCCATCAGGATATTCCGAATCCGCATCATTTTGAAAAGTTTCATCCGTATCAATATCAATTTCCGCATCGATTGGCACAGTATCATAGTCAGAATAGTCCGTATCGGTCAGAACATCATCATTTAAAATATCAGTATCCTGAAAGTCACTGTCATTATTGGATTTCTTTCCGTCACACGAAGTTATCACAAGAGCCAGAATTGCCGTCACGATCAGAAATTTTCTCAATTGACCCTCCAATAGAATTAACAATATAAGATTTTACAGAAAAGCTTTTTAAAAGCAATCGGAGATGAGTCGCCTGCGTCAACTTGAAATATTGGAACGGTTTGTTATAATTCCACGATTTCTGGGTATTGGAGGAAAAAATGAAGCACTTTTTATCAGTTATTTTAATTATTACCATTGCCATTTTTCTTGTTTCATGCGGTAAAGAAAAAGAAGAAAGCATTTACGGAGATGTCACGAATGACAAATCGAATGAAGACCCGGATGAAACTGCCGATTATCAGACAATACCTGATACAAACGATATCGAGATAAATGATGATCTGAATGATGAAAACACTTCCGATGTTAATGTAAATGACGATGATGCAATCGTCGATGTTACAAAGGACATGATTCTCATTCCACAGGGGAAAGCGTGGATAGGATGCAATGAAAATATTGAAACAGAGTGCCCGCTTAGCGAGCTGCCATATCACGAAGTTTCAATGAAAGCATACTTCATTGATAAATATGAAGTCACTGTCGCCGACTTTGAAAAGTGCATAAATGCAGGTGGCTGCGGAGCTGAAGAAGACACCTATAATAAAACAGGTACCGATCAGTACTGTAATTTCGGATCATCAAAAACGAACCATCCGATGAATTGTGTAAGCTGGGAAGGAGCCCGCGCCTACTGTGTATGGGCAGGGAAACGGCTCCCGTCTGAAGGTGAATGGGAAAAAGCAGCTCGCGGAGGCTGTGAAATTCATAGCAATGATGACTGTGAAACAAACAGCTATATTTATACATGGGGAAATGAAGGAACTCCTGATTGCAGCAAAATAA
>DAOQAY010000133.1:0-5313 GCA_035354435.1 bacterium | reverse complement strand
ATTAAAGGTGGCGGATTTATGACTATTGATACTGAACAGCTCAGAATAAGTAACAGAAATGCTCAAAATATAGAAGAAATTTTTGATACACGAGGTTTCCGCTGTGCAGCGGATGTCGAATAATGCTTAATCGTTTGAAGTTATAACACAGTTCCTGCCTGATTCTCTGGCCTTTATCATTGCAGAATTAACTCTGGAAAGAAGGAACGCAGGAGGTTCATCTTTTTTCCATTGAGCGACACCGATACTTATGCTGACACCTTTCCATTCACATTGCGTATTTTCCATTTTTTCAATGACACTCTGCAATTTTTCAGCAACAATAACAGCTTTTGCTAGCGACTGTTCAGGCAGAATCACTATAAATTCCTCTGCTCCGTATCTTCCGGCTTTGTCTGTATTTCTTAAATTGGCTTTTAGCGTCCTTCCGATATCTTTAAGAATGATATCCTTGCACGAAAAGAAGGTGTTCGTATCCCGGAGCTTTCCGAATCCGACATCTATCAGAAGCACAGATAATTCGGAACCGTATCTTGCTGATCTGGCAACTTCGCTATCAAGCTCTTCCATTATGTGTCTGTGATTGCTTGTCTGAGTAAGTCTGTCAGTTGTGGAAAGCACCGCAAGTTTTGCCGAATTTTCCTGAATGAGCCATGTCTGATGCCTGATCTTCTGCACATAAATTCCAAAAAGAACACTGGTCATAATCATATTTATAAAAAGATGAATGACCCTTCTTTTCATTGCAATATCAGGTATTAATGACTCAGGGTTTGCCCATCCGTCAAAACCATTACGAAATTCAGGACTGTATACAAGTATGAAAAGTACCGTGAAATGGATTAAAAGCATTACCGACCTGAACCATCCACGGCTTATGGCTGTTATGATCATAGCCATAATAACCGGATAATACTGGAATCCGCCTATCATTCCTCCATTTGTCAACCATCCTCCCGGAAGGAAAAAAAACGGTATGATCAACACCGTTATAAAATTTGTCCAGCGCCATGAATCCGCAAATCTCGACCACACAAAATTGAATGCAAGCAAAGCCGTGATCGTTATTTTTACCATAAGTGAGAACTTTGAATAGTTACCAAGGGTAAAATCACTTAGAAGACCGAGCAGATTCATGAATATCGCTGCCAGCAGAAACAGCATGTATGTCCTGAATTCTATTCCTCTTTCAGGATAATTGCCTGTTATCCATGTATTTTTTGCAGAAAATATTTCTTTTATGCCATTAAACATTTTCCACCATCAGAAAATATTAATATTTCTTATCAAGTTCATAGAACAGGGTAAGATAAAGTCCATTTGTCAGCTGCCATTCCTTTATTATCGCAAAATCTCTTTTCACAGTAAAAGTGTAGTTGAACGAAACATATTTGTTAATTATAAAATCTATTTTCACATGTCCGTCAAATTGAAGAACATCTTTCCATGAAAGCCCTAGATTCTCTCTTTCCTTGCTGTAAAAAGGCATAATAAATTTTGCCATAATATCATAACCGAGCTTTTTATCCTCAATAGTTCCTTTGTATGTAGCTCCGAACTCACCACCGACCTCGTAAATATCTGTAAGTGAAGTCATTTCTCTTTCCGGAGTTGCAGCATCATCATCGAGTTTCAGAGAATCACCGACCCAGACCTGTCTTGCAACAAGACCGAGATTAAACTCAAGTTTTGTGTTTTCCTCATCAATAGGTCTATGAAGCAGACCGGTACCTTCATAAAGAAATAACGGCAGACCTGAAGAAGTCGTCTGATATTTTTTTGCCGCTGGTTTCCTGACACTGTCAACAATATATTCGGTTTTTTCAGTCTGATAATCATAACCGTTGAACAGATGTGTCTCAAGTCCTGCTTTCAAATACCAGCCCCATTTTTTGTGGAACATTAAATTATATTGCAGATCAAGCTTAGTCAGATCCGATGAAATAATAAAACCATCAAACACCGGAGTATAACTGATCCCTTCTTTCAAAAGAAAATCAACAAGAAATTCATGCATTTCCATTTTGTATTTGTAATTCAGAACAACATCCAGATCGGTGTTAAAATAAATTCCGTCTGTAACTCCCGGAACATGCCTGCTGTCTGTAAAACTCACTGAAAGTTTGGGTTTGAAATAAACAGAATGATGCGTCTCTTTTGCCGGTATTACTGACTGGGACACATCCGCATTCTCCTGCCCGTAAATCTGTAGAATAAAAAGAAAAAGAATAGCCCCAATAACAAATCTGCACATAATTTGCCTCCTGTATATTAAAGAAAACACCATATTGTAAGCAAAAACCTTTAATATTGCAAACTGCCGGATTGACATCTGCATAACAATAATTAATATTCTTCAAACGAGGTGGACGATGAAGATAGCTTACATAAATGACCAGCTTTTTCCAAATACCGAAACTGACTGTGAACAGATCATGCAGACGGTGTATACTCTCGGTAAGAATGGAGCTGAAATAACCCTTATTCTTCCTGAAAAATTCAAAGGCGGACATTCAAGTGCAAACGAACTGTCGGATTTTTATCAGATAGAACCTTCTTTTTCACTGGAATATAAAAAAAGTTTTTTCCCGTCATACAGGTTCATCGAAAAAACAGCCCATGCAGTCATATCGCTTTTTTCAAAGTCTGTCAGAAAATGTGATGTAATTTATACAAGGAATCTCCCCACCGTTATATCTGTTCTGGCATTCACTAATAAGCCTGTAATTTACGAGACTTACAGAAACTGGCCCGACCAGCTCTTTTTTATGGGCTGGCTTTTCAGGAGATTTGACAGGTCGCAGAAATTCCTCGGCGCGGTAATTCATTCCGAATTCGCAGCAGAAAGTTTTATAAGGGCAGGAGTTTCAAAAAACAAAATACTGCCTAAACAGAACGGATACGACCCTAAAAGGATATCTCCGGTTTTAACGAAATCCGAAGCGAGAAAAAAGCTCGGACTGCCCCAGAACAGACGGATAGTGACATACGCCGGACATGTTTCACCTAAAAAAGGGATCGACATAATCCTTGATCTGGCACAGGTCGAAAAAAAAGCATATTTTGTTATTGCCGGATCAAAGGAAAGAACTGCAATTGAAGAAAGAGCGGAGACAATGGAAAATGTGAAAATCGTTCCGTGGCTGAAATTCGATAAAGTTGTTGAATACTTATACGCTTCAGACATTCTTGTAATCCCTCCGACACTCGGTCCTCTGCACAAAGTCGGAAACACTGTTCTGCCGATAAAAACATTTTTATATATGGCAACAAAAAGGGTGATCTTCGGTCCCGATTCGCCTGATCTTGCAAGTGTTTTAAAAAACAATGTCAATGCAAAACTTGTCGAACCTGATAATTTTGAAAAGGCGCATGACGGGCTTTCTGAACTTATTTCAAGTGAGGAACTTTGTGAAAGATTGAGCTCTCAGGCATACAATGATGTGAAAGATCTCACCTATTTGAAAAGATCTTCCGATATTCTTGGTTTCATTCAGAAAAGACTTCACGAGATAAAATAAAAAAACCGGTCGAATTAACGACCGGCCGTGTGTTCAACCCATCCAGATATGAGGCACCTGAAATAATTGTTCTAAACCTTATCCCAGACTTCTCAATACTTTGACATTTATCCTTTCCGGAAAGTTACAACTATTTTTTATTTTATCAGATTAAATTCAAAACCACCGAATATCATTGGGACAAATCTGCCATCCTCAAAATTTGAATCTTTAAGGACGCTGTAGTTCACTCCGGCTCCTGCAGAAATTGCAAACCAGCTCCAGATATTGTAAGAAAGTCCAGCTCTAAGTCCAAGTGCATAATCATTAATTGTACTGTTATTTCCAAAATCCCACATCATTTCATATCCCAGATCGGCAGAAATTGAAAAATCACTGAGCTTGTAAAATCCGCCTGCCGACAATCCCAGAGAAAGCGGACGGTACAGACTGTCACTAAAATCAGTTCCGACAGAAACCACCGAATACATATTCATGTAACTTACCTTGACACCTGTATTTATCATGGGGTTATATCCATCACCTCCATGGCTCCAGAGCAGAAGATCGATAGGAAACATGAATGGTTCTTCAGTTTTTGCCTCTCCAGCACCAGATCCATTCATAGCATCTTTTTTATCTGCACTGGAATATTTATTTTCAAGCTCCGGCAACTTTCCATAATATCTTCCCCATTCAGGATCTTTAGAAGAGTAGCTTTCATTGTTTTCGCCGGTTTTTTTCACTTCAACAGACTCCGGGGTTTCTGTCTGAGAAACATCTGCTGTATTATTATCGGCAGTTGTACTTTCCTTTAAAGAAGAGTATACGGTATCAGCCTTTTTTTCAGAAGGTTCAGTTACACCTTCATCATTCTGCCTGACAATTTCTTCTTTATTTTCCTTTTTTCCGAATATTGCGGATTCCCAGCTTATGACATTTTCACCCTCTTCAACTTCCACGGTTGCTGAAAAAGGATCTCTGTCAGATTCAGGAAACATGGAAAACACTGGGAAAAGAAGCATTAATATTACAAAAGTTTTCTGAAATTTCGTTGAAATCATCTTATCGCTACCGTATCCAGTGAAAACATAGAAACCGTAATCAAAGACTCTCCTGCATCAAGAATTATCTCATTCTCAAAAGAAAAATCGTTGTATTCCGCTTTGGTAATAATTTTCATTTTTCCTTTTCTGGAAGTGTTTACTACGAAAGGAATGACATTTTCACCCTTTTGCAAGGACCCTTCCCATGAATGTGATCTCATACTTCTTATTTCGCTGTCTTTCGTAAAAAAAGCGACCCCTTCATCAAGATCAATAGAAAATTTAACATTTTTGAAATAATCTTTTGCATCATATTTGAGTTTTATAGTGACCGGTTTTCCACTCTTTACGGTGGATTCATTCACCAGCTTTCTTTGCACGGAGTTGTCATTAGAATTATAACTGACTAATATTATTGAAGTTATTACAACCAGCACAGATGCCGCAACAGCAAGCACCATCCTGAAATGACCTGAGGGTCTCCTCTTTTCAGAAGCAGCTTTTTCAAGCTTTTTCCGAAGTTTCAGCCTTAATTCAGATGATATTTCAGGATTTTCAGCTTTTACAGACTGCAGAAGCTCCGCATAAATATTTTCAGGCATAGTTTTATTCATCATAACTCCAGTTTCCTCAAAAGTAAGACACAATAACTGCCTGAAAAGTTACACTCATTTAAAAAAACTCATATTTTTCTCTATCATTTCTTCAAGTTTTGCCCTTGCACGATGCAACCGCACTTTTAAAAGATTCTTATCAATATCAAGAAG
>DAOQAY010000132.1:0-7788 GCA_035354435.1 bacterium | reverse complement strand
CCTTTTTCTGAAACAGCCTTATCAACCGCTTTTTTGATCATTGTATATCTGAAATCGAACTGTTCTGAAACCAGATTAAATTTTGCTATCTCTTCCTGAGGATGTCTGACAGTTTCATCATAAACTGAACCCATCCTGTTAAATAAGGCGAATTTAGTAGATGTGGAACCTGGATTAACAACAACAGTTACTTCCAAATCTCTCATTTCCAACTCCATTAAAAAATAATTTAAAACACCAAATTCTGCAAGGTTTGTAACATATCGATTTTGTCAATGCAACTTTTTAAAACCACATTTTTTTGCCTTATTGTTCAAAATGTTAATAATAAACCGAACGCAATGCAGGTAATGTGATGACGGAAGGAAAAGTTCAGTCTGCCTCTCTTGAGCTCTTAAAAGATCTACATGAATATTCCTTTAATCTTGCCGAAATCAGTGATTCTGAAATGTATGATTATATTGCAGACTGTTCCAAGAAACTTTTTGATTCCAAAGCTTCATGGATATCAACCTACAATTATAAACGCTCTGAACTTACTATCCGTTCATCATCTTTTTCCAGCGAAGAACTTTCAAAGGTCAAACAATTTCTAGGTGGTCATTTAAAAGAAAGTGTGATCAGAATATCTCTGGAAAATTATGAATATATGATCGGAAATCCTGTTAGTGAAGCTCTTTCCCTTAAAGATGCTGTCTTCGGATTTATCCCTGCACCGTTATGTGCAATTATACAGAAAAGCTTAGGAATAGGCTGGATTGTCGGAATTTCTCTTGTAAACCATGGAAAACTGCTCGGCAATGTGCTTTTTGTAGGACATCGTGAACAGAAAGTTCCTGAAAAAGAGGAACTTCTGATATTCCGGGCGATCACATCGACTGCTATTGCCAAAAAAGAAGCTGAGAAAAAACTCATGATGGCCAAGGAGGAAGCTGAAATGGCAAATACCGCCAAATCAGAATTTCTTGCAAACATGAGTCATGAATTGAGAACGCCTTTAAGCGGTGTCATCGGGTTTTCCGACCTTCTGGAAACCACCGTTCTTAATTCTGTACAGCATGAATATGTCTGTTCTTTAAAAAACTCCGCAGAAATATTGATGAATCTGATAAATGACACTCTGGATCTTAGAAAAATTGAAGCCGGAAAGCTTGATATAAAACCTGAAAAAACAGACCTGAGATCTCTTTTTCAGGAAGTATTTGATTCTTTTTATCCGCTTGCAAAGAAAAAAGGGATCGATACTTTTCTGAAAATTCCTAGGAATCTGCCGGAATTTGTAATAGTAGACCCGCTCAGACTAAAACAGATACTTATTAATCTGACAGGAAATGCCATAAAATTTACAGACAAAGGATCTGTCACTCTTAAACTGGAATCAACCGGATCGGATCATATTAAAAATACACGGTCGTTCATTATCTCCGTTGAAGACACCGGTATAGGAATTGACAAGGACAAACAGAAAAAAGTTCTGGAATCGTTCTATCAGGCAGATTCATCAAGCACACGGAAATACGGCGGAACAGGACTTGGACTTGCAATAACGGAAAAACTTCTGAAATTGATGGGATCACACCTTGAAATATCAAGCGTTATCAACAAAGGAAGTGTGTTTTCATTTTTGATAGATCTACCTATGCCGTCATACAAACCCGATGAAATAACTCTGGATCTCAACATTGGAATTAATTCAGTTGGTCATCCATTTCCCAAAAAAGCTCTGGTTGTGGATGATAACAACTTAAACCTGTTCCTCACATCCAGAATTCTTCAACTTGCAATTCCTGAAATTAAAGTGTTCCATGCAGAAGACGGAATAAGCGCACTGAACAGCTATAAGTCAGTCGGACCTGACTTGATACTTCTTGATATTCAGATGCCGGACATGAACGGCTTTGATGTTGCCAGAAAAATCAGATCAATAGAACAAAACAACCTACAGACAAAAATCATTGCAGTTTCAGCAGATGTAATAAAGTGTGATGAGCAATCGTACATAGAAACAGGAATAGACGGATATCTGAGCAAACCTTTCACGAAAGCCGATCTTTCACATGCCATAACAAAAGTTTTTTTTAAAAAATAGTCTTACTAAAATATTAACGATTGGTTATCTTTTCAACAAGCTTTATACGATTTTCAGCTCTTTTGAGAGAATATACAGCTCTCCTAAATTCGTATGATCCCGCTGTCGAGCTTTGAAGTCTCTCCTCCG
Organism: bacterium; assembly: GCA_035354435.1. Taxonomy (GTDB): domain Bacteria; phylum UBP6; class UBA1177; order UBA1177; family UBA1177; genus JAKLDO01. The sequence continues at coordinate 5,570 of DAOQAY010000132.1, read as the reverse complement.
CTCTCTTTTTTGCCTTAAGCGCTCTTTCCAGACTTATCGAATCAGCACTTTCAGATGCATCGGAAAGGATTGTGAGTTCATTATTCACAAGTGAGGCGACCCCTTTTGAGACCGAGTAATATTGAACGCTGTCAGCAAATTTAAGACATATCACACCTGTTGTCAGAACCGTTATTATCGGAATATGCATGTCGAGTATTTCCATTTCTCCTTTTCTGGCGGGAAGCCGGACAGATACCGCTTCTCCTTCAAAAAGAACCGTAGTTCTTGTGAGAAGTTTTACTTTAAGCATTAACGCTCCTCATTATGATTCAGAAAGCATTTTTTCGCCTTTTTCAATAGCCTCTTCAATCGAACCGACCATTAAAAAAGCCTGTTCGGGATATTTATCAAGCTCCCCATTCACAAGCATCTTAAACCCTTTTACTGTCTCATCTTTTTTAACATATTTACCCTTCATACCGGTAAAAGCTTCAGCAACTGAGAACGGCTGTGACAGAAATTTCTGTATCTTTCTTGCACGGTAGACAATTATCTTATCATCTTCGGAAAGTTCATCCATACCAAGAATTGCAATGATATCCTTAAGTTCCTTATATCTTTGAAGTGTGGACTGCACTGCTCTGGCAACTGCATAATGATCTTCACCGACAACCGCAGGATCAAGCGCTCTGGAGGTCGAATCAAGCGGATCGACTGCCGGATAAATTCCCATTTCAGAGATCTGTCTTGAAAGGACTGTTGTAGCATCAAGGTGGGCGAAAGCTGTCGCAGGAGCCGGGTCTGTAAGGTCGTCAGCAGGTACATATATAGCCTGTACTGAAGTTATGGATCCTTTCACAGTAGAAGTGATCCTTTCCTGAAGAGCACCCATTTCTGTTGCAAGTGTCGGCTGATATCCTACAGCAGACGGAATTCGACCCAGAAGTGCTGAAACTTCAGCTCCGGCCTGAGTAAATCGGAATATATTGTCAATGAACAGGAGCACATCCTGATTCATGTCATCACGAAAATGTTCTGCAACGGTAAGAGCTGAAAGAGCAACTCTGGCTCTTGCTCCCGGCGGTTCATTCATCTGTCCGTAAATAAGGGCTGTTTTATTAATTACCCCCGACTCTGTCATTTCAAGCCAGAGGTCATTACCTTCCCTGGTTCTTTCTCCTACACCGGCAAAAACGGAATATCCACCGTGATGGGTTGCAACATTGTTAATAAGTTCCATAATAAGAACCGTCTTGCCGACTCCGGCACCTCCGAAAAGACCTATCTTTGAGCCTTTCAGATAAGGTGCGAGAAGATCGATGACTTTTATACCTGTCTCGAACATCTCTGTTTTGACATTCTGATCCTTGAAAGAAGGAGGATTTCTATGTATCGGCATTTTCTTGGAAAACTCGATAGCCCCTTTCTCATCGACAGGTTCACCTATGACATTCATTATCCTGCCCAGAACCTTTTCACCCACAGGCATCATTATCGGGCTTCCGGTATTTTGAACCTCAGTACCGCGAACAAGTCCGTCAGTAGAATCCATTGCTATACATCTGACATTGTTCTCACCGAGATGCTGAGCCACTTCCACCACAAGATTGAACTCGTGATCATTGATGGATGGATTTGTGGTTTTAAGCGCAGTATAGATCTGAGGAAGTTCTTCTCCATGTTTTACATCGAAAAAAACATCAACAACCGGACCCATGATCTGAACGATCTTTCCTTTTTCAATCATTATTTCACCTCACTTTCTTTTATTCTTTAAGTGTTTCAGATCCACCAATGATCTCCACCAACTCTTTCGTTATGGCGTCCTGACGAAGCTTGTTGTAAAGGAGCACCATCTTCCCCACCATTTCCTCTGCACTCTTTGTGGCAGAATCCATCGAGTTCATACGGGCTGAAAATTCAGCTGCCGCAGATTCAGCCAAAGCCGTAAAAAGCAGCGTGGTGGCGTGTCTTTTTATAATAAAACCATATAGTTCATCCGGTGAAGGTTCAGCAATTATATCTCTTCCCAGCGAATCCATATTCGGCTTTGTGGATTGAAATATCTCCTCTGTAATTGGAAAAAGTACTTCCTGTTTAACTTCCTGAGAAACCGCCGATTTAAAATCGTTATAGATCAGCGTCACAAGATCTATTTCTCCAGCAGTATATTTTTCCGAAAGCATTTCAATAAGATCGTACATCTGATAGAAATGGAATCTCTGGAATATGTCAACGAAATCAAGGATCTTTTCGGCATCAACATGCTTTAGACTCTCGTATGCTTTTTTTCCGATGAAATATATGGTTACGGCTGTTCCATGGTTGTTAAGTTCAATGATATTCTTCTTTGCCGCTCTTGAAACATTTGCATTGAATGAACCGCATAGACCTTTATCACCGCTTACAACTATCAGCACCTCTCTTTTAATTACAGAATGATGCTGAAGAAGCGGATGGTCCCTTTCATTTTTTTCAAGCAGGGTATAGATTATCTTGTTCATTTCATCACAGAATTTTCTTGCCGAGATCATCGCATTCTGGGCTTTTCTGAGCTTTGTAGCAGCGATCATCTTCATTGCTCTTGTGATCTTCTGCGTATTTTTTACACTTGAGATCCTTTTGCGTATCTCTTTGAGACCGGCCATCTATTCCTACTCCTGTTCGCTTTCTTCAGCAAGCCCATGCTGTTTATTGAAAAACACTCTGAAATTCTTGAGCATTTTCTTCAGTTCCGATTCAATTTCTTCAGTAATGACCTTTTTCTCGCTTATTTTTCCAAGCAGATCTTTATTGTTAGCTTCAATATAATCATGCAGCTCTTCTTCAAATTTCAAAACAAGATCAATTGTGACATCTTTTAAATATCCATTAGTTGCCGCATAGATTGTAACAACCTGCTTTTCGACCGGTTGAGGTGCATATTGAGGCTGTTTAAGCATTTCTGTGAGCATAGCGCCCTGCTCAAGCTGATCTCTGGTCTGCTTGTCAAGATCACTTCCGAATTGTGCAAAAGCTTTAAGTTCACGGTACTGGGCAAGCGTCATCTTGAGTTTACCCGCAACCTGTTTCATTGCTTTTATCTGAGCGTTTCCGCCGACTCTGGAAACTGAAAGACCGACATTTACAGCAGGCCTTATGCCGGAATAGAAAAGATCGCTCTCAAGGAATATCTGACCGTCCGTTATCGAAATTACATTTGTCGGGATATATGCCGAAATATCACCTGCCTGAGTTTCAATGATCGGCAGAGAAGTAAGGGAACCCCCACCAAGCTTGTCTGACATTTTAGCAGCTCTTTCAAGAAGTCTGGAGTGAAGATAGAAAACATCGCCCGGATATGCTTCACGACCGGGAGGTCTTCTTAAAAGGAGAGAAAGCTGTCTGTATGCTACCGCATGTTTTGAAAGATCGTCATACACAAGCAGTGCATGTCTTCCAGAATCTCTGAAATATTCACCTATTGCAGTACCTGAATAAGGAACGATGAACTGCATCGGTGCGGCTTCTGCGGCAGTTGCAATAATAACGACCGTATATTCCATTGAGCCATGCTTCTTGAGCTTGTCAACAACCTGCGCAACCGTAGACTGTTTCTGACCTATTGCAACATATACGCATATTACGCCTTTTCCTTTCTGATTGATAATGGTATCAATAGCTATAGCCGTTTTTCCAGTCTGCCTGTCACCGATTATAAGCTCTCGCTGTCCTCTTCCGATCGGAATTATAGCATCAATGGCTTTTATCCCTGTCTGCAGAGGCTCTTTGACTGGCTGTCTTTTTACAATTCCGGGTGCTTTGACTTCAACAGGTGCATATTTGTCTGTTTTAAGCTCTCCGAGCCCGTCAACAGGAACTCCTATCGCATTAAGAACTCTTCCGACAACATTTTCGCCTACCGGCACTGACATTATTCTTCCTGTCCTTTTGACTTCGTCACCTTCCTTGATGTTCTCATAATTACCCATTACAGCGATACCTGCAGCACCATTTTCAAGATTAAGAACCATTCCGTTCACGCCGTTTACAAATTCAACGAGCTCTCCTGCCATCGCTTTGTCAAGACCGTGAACGACTGCAATTCCGTCACCGGCTGTCATGACATACCCTACCTCTCTGGTATCCATCCTTTTTTCAAAGTTGGCAATCCGTTCTTTTATCAGTTTAGATATCTCGTCAGGTCTCAGTGAGTGGTTTTGCATCAGCCAACCTCCATTATATTCTTCTTTAAATTTTTCATCATCGAACGCAGCGATGCATCATAAACTTTATCCTGTATCCTTATAATGGCACCGCCCATAAGTTCAGGATCGATCTTCTGGAGCAGTCTTATTCTTTTATTATCCGTCAGATCAGAAAGTTTTTCTTTTATTGTTTCGAGTTCGTCTTTTGTAAATTCGAACGGTGTCGAAAGCACTGCTTCTTCAATGCCTGAGTGATGATCATGATATTTTTCAACTGCAGTTTTGATATCTGCAAGACTTGAAGTCCTCCTGTGCTCTATCAGAATTATATAAAGACTTCTGAAATGATCGGAAAATTTCATCTTGCCGGCAATGAGACTGAAGACCTCTATTTTCTCACCTTCACTGAACGCAGGTGATATGAAAAATTCATTTAATTCTTTACTTTGACGCGTCAGTTCAAGAAATCGACCGGTTTCCGCCACGAATTTAACGACTTCATCTTCACTTATCAGAATCAGTTCCGCAAAAACTGAGGATGCGTACCGTTCAACAGCTTTCAGATTCATTTTTTTCTGCTCAGAAGTTCAATAAACTCTTTTCTCAATTCTTCCTTTTTCGATTCAGACAGTGTATTGGCTTTTTTCTCGACGGCAGCCATTATTGAGTCTGTAAATTCGCCGATTATCTTTCTTTTCATATCTTCGATCTCAGCATCAATTATCTTATTGCATTCACATTGCATTTCATCAGCTTCACTTCTGGCTTCATCAATTATTTTTTTATATACGGCTTCACTTTTCTGCTTATACTGCGCAATTATTATATTTTTTTCATCCTCTACCTGATCCATCTTCTGTTTCAACCGGTCTATTTCGACCGCCGCCGCTTCATAGCGCACTTTATATCCGACAAACTCATCCCTCAGTTTTTTTTCACGGATCTGGAAAAATTCAGCGATCTTTTTTCTGGTCAGATAGATAAGAATTGCCGCAAAGACGGCAAAATTGATAAAAGGAATTATCAGCGATTTCATTCAATACCCCAGAGTTTTTCACAAATGAGAGATGCCATTTCAGGCTCCTTTTCTAAAAGACTTTCCTGAAGTATTTTACCGCTTTCTTTTACTTTGATTCTATTTGAAGAAAGAAACCTTTCTATTCTGATCTTTGCCTCTTTTGCAATATCAGCCCTTTCGGCAAGAGCTTTTTCTCTAAGCTGTTTAATTGCAGAAGCTCCTTCTTTATGTGTCGAATTTATTTCAGACTCATAAATTTCACGATGATCTATCACCTTATTTTCAGCTTTTTCCGCAGTTCCTTTTTCCGAAAGAAGCATATCACGCCTCTTTTCAGCCATTTTCATGACAGGTTTTACAATAAAACGAGCCGTAAAAATAAG
>DAOQAY010000131.1:0-7866 GCA_035354435.1 bacterium | reverse complement strand
TCAGTTGAGTGTACCACACTTGATCCTGATTATACAGGAGGCTCAGCCGCTTGCAATTCAACATGCAGCGGATACAATGAAGAGAACTGTGAAACGGACGGATGGTAATAAACCCTCATCTCGACCTTCTCCCTTTAAAAAAAGGAGAAGGAGAAAAGTCCCTTTCCTTTTTAAAAGGGAAAGGGATTTAGGGAATGGGTTGAGAGGAGGTTTAAATGCGCAGTATTCTGATAATATTTTCGCTGGTAGTTTTCTGTTCCTGCACTTCCTGCAATTCAAACGGTTCAAAATCTGATGGAGATTCTGTTCCTGATAAAGATTCCATTATTGATGCTGATACCGACATCCCTGACAGTATTTCCGATGACAGAGAAGATATTGATCAACTAACAGATGCCGATGCAGATTCTTTGTGTTATCCGTTGCTGATGGATGCTCCCTTCCCGTATTATGATAAAGATGGAAAGATAACATTCTGCCGTCCCGGATGTGATACGCCCACAGAAAAAGATCCTCAGTGCATGAGCAACCTGTGGAAGGAGCAGAATCAAGCATTGTGTACGCAAATGCCGCAATATGACTGCTGCGGATATCCATGTGTTATGGACAGTCTTAAACCACTTACAAAAGATGAGCTATATAAACTTGTTCCTGAAATGGAAAATCTGGTTCCTATGCATAAATGTGACTTGTATTTATCCAGATGGTCAAATGACGGCACGATGGGTGTTGTCAAGTCATGGAACATGAGTGACGGGAAAATAGGGTTTCATTTATATCCTGAAAATCTGGATTCTGAGAAATGGCCGGTTAAAAGGAAGTATGTAACTTATAACATTGCAACAAAACAATATAATTTTATTCTTCCTGCCCGTGGGCAGGAGCATGCATATTATAAAGGAAATAGGGTGGGTCTTATTTCAGACAAGAGGAGTCTTGACCTGAACAACAGCAACATTTTTATGGCGTATATCAGTGATGACGGGAAAATGGAGCTTATCTACAATAAAAAGGTTAAACAGCTGTCTTATGAACCAGCCCTGAATGATAAATGGGCTTTTGCGAATATAAGCGAACCGGGAAGCAAAAAAATGGCTTATGCGAAAGTCGGGGAATGGAAATGGACAGTTCTGGGTGAAGGGACTTTGAGAATGTCTAATATTTCAGGAGACAGGTTTGCATTATTTACAGATGAACTGGTCGGTTATATATGTGATCTTGATAAATTCCCTCAAAGTTTAAATGATTGTTATAAGGTTAATCAGGGAGAGGAACTCCGCTATCTGACTCTGGACAAAGATAATAGCAGCAGAGCAGTTTATAGTTCCGCACTTGGTAAAATTGTTCTGATGGAATACAAGAATGGAAAATGGAATTACACAGATTTAATCACATCATATTCTGATGAAGTTAAAAACTATGCAATAGGCTTTATAATCAATATGTTCAAAGGAAAGATGCTGCTATACGAAGAAGCTTTTAAAATGGGACAATATTCTGAAATATCTGCAAATAAACTTTGTTATTACAACATGGAATCAAAAAAAAGTTATTGCATGAAGAAAATGGACAAGGATAAAGAATATAACGGTGTTCCGGCATATCCTTATGGTGATGCAGAGTTTGAAGGAAAGTGGCTTCTGTATCAAAAACTAAATTCCACGCCCTTAATTCTAAGAGACATGGACTGTTACTGCAAAGAGGAAGGGGTTTGTCCGTTTGAGGAGTAAATTAATGATAAGAATTTATTTAATTGTCTTGTTTGTTTGTTTGTTTTCATGTGATGGTGGTGACGAAGGGGATTTTTCTTATGAACATAATGGATTATATTGGTCTGATATTTCTGATGATTATATGACTTGGGATGAAGCGGTAACTTATTGTGAAAATCTCGGTGGCAGACTTCCAAATATTACCGAGTTGCGCACGATTATTATTAACTGCCCCGGAACGATAACAGGTGGAGCATGTGCTGTTAATGAGTCAGATCACTTGGCAAATATGGACTATTCTGAAGATTGTTACTGTGACGGCAGTGCAGAGTCATATTCAGCTTTGGGAGATAGCGTTGATACTGTTCTGTGGTCGTCTTCGGAACAGTCAGATAATGCAGACCGCGCATGGTTTGTGCGTTTCGAGTATGGGTATGTGGACTGGGACGGCGACAAGAGCAAATACGGCTGCTATGTCCGTTGTGTAAAATGATATGTCACTGCGTGACGGGTGACCGTTCGACTTACTCCTATCGATTCGCTCAAGGCTAGCACGGCATAACGGGTGAAGAGTGAGGAGTGAGGAGTGAGGAGTGAGGAGTGAGGAGTAGAGAACTTTATTTTTAAGTTTTATCATGCTACATTTTTGGAAAAGCTGTTCCGGAGAGAAAATATGATGAAGATTTTAATTTCAGCGATATTTTTGATGATTTTTGTGAACTCATGTGGTGAAACCAATACAGGCAGAGATACCGGCGATACGGGAAACTCGGGGAATACCGGAAATACGCAAGCAGATGTTGATAGTGACACAGGAGATACTTGTCCTGATTCTAACAAATTCTGTCATTCCCGTGACGACTTGAATTGGTCGGATGTTTCAAGTGATTCTATGTATTGGGATGATGCCATAACTTACTGTGTAAACCTTGGTGGTAGACTGCCTACAATTAATGAGCTTCGAACGCTTATTCAAAACTGTCCAGCAACTGAATCAGGTGGTAAATGCGGAGTTACCGATGAATGTTTATCTTATGTTGATTGCTATAATGATCCATGTTACGGATGTGAAGAAGACTATTCCGGTAAATATTCGATATTTGGAGATATTTATTGGATGTGGTCGTCTTCGGAGCTATCAGATATTGCAGACGGTGCATGGGGTGTGGATTTCCGCGATATTGGGCGTGTGTACGGAGGCAACAAGGACGGCAACGGCAATATCCGCTGTGTAAAATGATATTGCGTAATTTTCTGATAATACTTCTGCTCATTCCATTGAGCTTGTCCGCTCAGCAGGGCATTCACATTCCCACCGCAAACATGATAAATGAGAAATATTCAGTTCAGATCCAGAAGTCAGTTTCAAAATATCCCTACATAAATAAATCCGGTCAGAAAGTGATAATGCACACCGGACTTGTCAAAGCGATCATATATCAGGAGTCGCGTGGTGTCCCGGATGCGAAAAGTCACGCCGGAGCCTATGGACTTGCCCAGATAATGCCGCAGACCGCTAAAATCCTCAAATGCGAGTACGACAAGCTGAACGACCCCGATATCGCCATTGAATGTTCAACCAAGTTCCTTGCCGCACTTCTGACCTATAATAAAGGAGATCTCATAAAGACACTTTCAGGATATAACGGCGGAACCCATTCAACCGAAACCAAAGCGACAACAACCGAAGGACTCCTTGCCGGTCGTATCTACAATAATCCTGAAACAAAAGCATATGTCGTGAGTGTTCTCAGGTGGTTTGAGTTTTTCAAGAATTTGAAAAACTAGGTGAAGAGTAAAAAAGGCGGAAATAGAGCGCCGGTTTTAACTGTGTAAATAATATATATATCATTTACACAGATACCTTGCATGAATAACAAAAGAAGAAAGATTTGATTTTGTAAGTAAAAAGATATATTATTCCTTACAGAATAGATTTGGGAAGTGGTATGAATACTCTTAGAAATAAAATAGTTAGCAGGATTTATGGTAATGGTAGGGGCTGGTGTTTCACAAGGAGTGATTTCCTTGACATTGCTTCTCCTGATGCAATTGATGTAAATCTTCACCGTCTGAATAATGAGAACATTATTACAAGAGCTTCAAGAGGTGTTTACTGCTACCCGAAACACAGCAAGCTTCTCAATGTTTTTTTAAGTCCTGATATTGATCAGATCGCCAGTGCCATTGCCAGAAAATTCAATTGGGAAATTCAGCCGACCGGCGATGCTGCATTAAATATTCTCGGTTTATCCAATCAGGTTCCTGGAAAGTTTACTTACCTTTCAAACGGTCCTTCCAAAGAATACAAGATAGAGAACATAGACCTGATCTTTAAGCGGACTGCTTTGAAAAATTCAGGATTCAAGTACAGGAAAAGTTCTATAGTATTTCAGGCATTGAAAGCACTTGGAGAAAAAAACATTTCCGGTGAAACAGTTAAAACAATAAGAGGTATTTTGACTTTAGAAGAAAGAAAGAAGGTTCTCAAGGACACAGAAAAGACCACGGCATGGGTCTATAAAATAATAAAACAAATATGTCAGGATTAAATAATGGAAAACATTGTAAAACTCAGCAGCAAAGAAAGAAGAGAGATATTTCAGGAAGCGGCGGCAAGAAAAGGAATGACCTCAGTAATTATGGAAAAGGATTTCTGGGTATGCTGGGTACTTAAAAAGATTTTTGCGGATGAATATTTATCAAAAATAATGCTTTTCAAGGGCGGCACATCATTATCATAAGGTTTTTAAAGTCATTGAACGGTTCTCTGAAGATATTGATCTGGTGCTTGACTGGAAAGTATTAACAGATGCCGATCCGACGGCTCCTTTATCAGGAACTAAGCAGAAAGAGATAAACAAAGTCATTGATGAAAAAGCCGCTTCTTTTATTTCCGGAGAATTGCTGGAAAAGATCAGCACCGTACTCAGCCCTGTTTGTTCAGTAAAGGCGGATGAAAAAGACCCGCACATTCTGCATGTCGCTTATCCTGAATCTTTTTCAGATCAATATGTTGTACCAAGAGTCAAACTTGAGATAGGTCCGCTGGCTTCGTGGGTTCCAAACGACAGATATGTCATAGTTCCGTATTTACACGATGTTTTTCCGGAATTGATGAAGAAATATGAGTGCACTTTGAAATCTATCAAAGCGGAAAGGACATTCTGGGAGAAGGTTACGATCCTTCACCATGAAGCGCACCGTCCTGAAACCAGCACCGTTCCTTTAAGATACTCAAGACATTATTATGATCTGGCAGTTCCCGGAACAATGAAGCTTATTCCGTCTGATCATGTCTTAAAATTTCTAAAAACTGATTACAGAGAAATGCGAAATATGATATTCGGTGAATATCCTTCTTTTGAAAACATTGTTCAAGGACTGACAATGCTTGAGAAGGAAATTAATTCAATTAAGGTGAAATAAAAACACCGTTCTGCTTTACATGTTCGGATTTTTATGACTATAAGGTTCCGCAGATCAATAATTAATTGCAAAAACAAAAACGGTGGTTTAAACTTGCCCGTTCGGTTTTGATACTCAGTTTGGAGGTTGTTTTGCACGAAAACTGCGACGAAACACTTGTATCTCTTTATGGTGAAGCACTTGATTATGCCGAAAGAATGAAAAGCAGACAGCTTACGAGCTTTCACTTCCTTCTTGCCTATTTCTCCGCTCCGTCAGAGGCTGCGGTGATATTTGAGGAAAAAAAGGTAACATATAAAGATGTAGCGGAAGCTTATAATGACATGATAAAAATGTCGAGGCTTTCCGGAAGTTCATTAAAAGAGCCTGTTGATACTATAAAAACTCTCGAAATAGCCGCTGTTAAATACATTTTAAATAAAGGACAGCTAATTTCTCCGCTCCATTTTCTACTTGCGCTTTTAACGGCAAGAAATTCAATTGCACACAGAATTCTTCAGAAAATGGGGGTGCTTACAGATATCAGACTTGCCGCAATGAAGCTCATCGATGAGCCTGCAAAAAGGATAAAAGACCGTGCAGAGGAGATGAAAAGGGAGTCCACACGGATCAGCGGAGTTCAGACGAAAGAAGCTGCACAGACTCAGAAAGTGGCTGAATCAGGTGATGAGCCTGAAACTTCTCAGGACAATACTCCGAAAAACGGAGCCGGTATCCTCAGTAAATACGGCAGAAATCTCACTGAGCTTGCTGCAAAGGGAGGAATTGATCCGGTTTTTGGAAGAAGTAAAGAGATTGAAACCATAATTGACATTCTCGGAAGAAAAAGAAACAACAATCCTTTGTTGATAGGTCCTTCCGGAAGCGGTAAAACGGCAGTTGTCGAGGCGATAGCGCTCAGACAGATGGAAGGACTCCTTCCGAATGTTGAAATATGGGAACTGAACCTTACTTCTATTGTCGGCGGCACGGAATACCGCGGCAGTCTTGAAAAAAGGATCGGAGATCTCATGGAGTTTGTCGAAAAAAACAGTGACAGGATAATAATTTTCATCGATGAGATACATCTTATATTCTCCATAGGAAACGAAACTGTCGCAAATATGCTCAAGCCGATGCTTTCAAGAGGCACATTTCCTCTTATCGGAGCTACAACAACGGCGGAGTTCAATAAATATATTGCGAAAGATCCTGCAATGGAAAGAAGATTCTCGATCGTGAAGATCGATGAACCCAAGGGAGAGGATCTTTTCAGAATAGTATCCAGTGCAGCAAAAACCCTTGGCAGTTATCACACCGTGTCAATGGAAAGCGATGATATCGTAAGAAGTGCGATCGCTCTGAGCGACAGATATATTTCTGGAAAAAGTCAGCCTGACAAGGTGCTTTCACTGCTTGATACGCTCGGCAGTGTCCTGAAAAGGGAAAAACGGACTGAAGCTGAAGTCGAAGATCTGATGACACTTGTAAGCGACCGCACCGGAATACCGATAGAAAATCTTCTTGTGGATACATCAAGGATTATGAACGCCCTTCCTGTAATACTTGACAGATCAATCGTGGGACAGGCAGGAGCGAAAGGAAAAATAATTAAACTTCTTGCAAGAAGATTCGGTAACAGAGTGCGGTCCAAACCGCTTGCTTCAATGATATTTGCAGGCCCGACAGGAACAGGTAAGACAGAAATGGCGAAAAAACTGGCATCTTTCCTTTTTGGCGGTGAAGACAGAATGGTAGTCTTTGACATGAGCGAATTTCAGGAACAACATTCAATCTCAAAGCTGATCGGAGCGCCTCCCGGCTATACAGGTTATGAAGACGGCGGAAAACTTACCGAGTCATTCAGGCGGGAGCCTTATCAGCTTCTGCTGCTTGATGAGATAGAGAAAGCACATCCCAAAGTTCTTTCAATCCTTCTACAGATACTTGAAGAAGGGCGTGTTACCGACACAAGAGGTTTCGCTGCTGATATGAGCGAATCAATAGTAATTATGACAAGCAACATCGGTTCAGACCTGTTTTTATCATCCAAAGTGGGCTTTAATGAATCTGGGGGCAATGGTGTAAAGGATTCAGATATCCTGAGCAGGATAGAGTCGTTCATTTCGCCTGAACTTCTCAACAGGATTGATGATGTGGCAGTATTCAAGCCTTTCAGCAATGATGAGTTTCTTGTTCTTGCCGAGACCAATATAAATGAAACAGTGAACAGACTGAGCCTGAATGAAGGCGCATCAATTGTTATCGAGGATATTGACAGTATCTCGGAATATATTACCGGTTCCATGAGCACAAAAGATAAGCAGATGGGTGCAAGAGCTGTCAAAAGGCTTGTCGGAAGACTGGTTGAAGGCCCTCTTCTTGAGCACTGCTGTGCCGGCCATGATGGTGAAAACAGCTGTGATACTTTGATCTCTGTAAATTCGACAGGAATCGTCTTTTCCCGAAAGAAATGCCAGTAATTTTCCACTGAATTCTTTAAAACCGTTTTTATTTAACTACATTGCTTTTGAAAAATTCTTGTCATATAACTAATTGTTTATACTGGCGAATTTGTTCTTGAAAAATTAAAAATGTGTTTTTGGCTTGTTTACAAATTCTATAAAAAAACACATCATTTAAAAAAAAGTTTGCAAAATAGATCTTGCAAAATCAATGAGTTATGTGAATAAATAAAAAAACTTAAAAAAATTAGTTGACATGTAGAGGGGTAATCTCTATATTG